>CAISKC010000298.1 GCA_903885895.1 uncultured Legionella sp. | reverse complement strand
TAAATTTAGCCATGTAACCAAAAATCGGATCCCAGATGAAGGCCGTCAATGTTGGATTGCTGGTTACGAATGAAATGAGCGCAGATTTAGACTGCATAGCCAAAACAATGATATTGGTGGAAGAAGGGACGGGAATACAAAGCGTTACGTTATCAAACACCGCTTTCACTCGTTCTAAAATAGGTGATTCTTGCTGAATATGGACTAAATTGATGGCTAAAAATCCAGTTGGACACAAGCGCTGCTTACACAGTTCAAAGAAATCTTGTTGGGCACAGGTTTCTGGGAAACCGCTAGCAGAATAGAGATCAATTAAAATATGTTGATATGAATGCTGGGTTTCGGTCATAAATGTGTGCGCATCTTGTTGTACTATGGTGAAGGCGCGAAGGGTATCAAGCATAAAATACTGGTAGCCAATGGTAATGACTTCCTCATTAATTTCGACAGCAGTGATAGGGTGTTGTTGAAGGTATGGGGCGGCCATGTGGAGCAAGCCACCGCCTCCTAAGCCTAATAAGCAAGTGGGGCCAGGTTGCGTACGTAAGGCTAAAGTAAGCGCGTTAAGATAAGGCATGGCCGGTTTATGTGGATGGCGGCGCTGGAGCACCGTTTGAATGTGGGTGCGATCTTGGAACATGAGCCAGCGGTACCATCCATTTTGTCGGATCTCCATGTGTGGGGATTTGTAGATGGAATGTCCAGCAAAGGTTTTGAAATATAGACTCATGGCAGTATAATGAGGCGAGTAAATACTGATTTTGTCATGTTTGAGGTGGATTTGAAAGCAGCGTTTCTCCAGACCGCATTGGCCGCGGTTCACTCTGATTGGCATCCTTGTATTGAACAAGCTTTGGCGGCCATGGATCACGATTATTTGTTGGGTTTGGATCAATCAATCCAGTGGTTACCAGGGTGTCCGAATATGTTGATGGCATTTTCTCAGCCATTATCAGCAGTCCGTTATGTTTTGTTAGGCGAATCACCTTATCCTAGAAAACAATCTGCAAATGGGTATGCATTTTGGGATGCCGCAGTAGGAGATTTGTGGACTGAGACTGGATTGAGTAAAGCCGTGAATCGCGCAACCTCCTTGCGTAATTTATTGAAAATGCTATTGTATGCACGGGGTGATTTGCAAGCTGATTTTTCACAAACAGCCATTGCAAATTTGGATAAAACGCCTTATATACAAACCTTGGCGGAGCTTTTTCAAGGATTGTTGCGGCACGGATTTTTATTGCTCAATGCATCGTTAGTTTTTGAGCCCAAACGGGTTCGTTATCATGCGAAACATTGGCGGCCATTTATGGCGAGCGTTTTGCAGTATCTGAATCATACTGCCCAGAATATTCATTTGATTTTATTAGGTAATATCGCACAACAAATAGCAGAACGTGACTTATTTACTTGTTTTTTAGCTGAGCATCCCTACCAGATTAGTTTTATTCGTAATCCGGATGTGGTTGCTTTTTTTCAACCATTTAATTTATTGGCTTGCGATGCAAACAACTGTTGATCCAGAAGAAGTAGCGAAATTTGCGCGTCAGGCGACGCAATGGTGGCGTCTAGATGGTGCTTTTCGCACTTTACATGATATTAATCCTACACGTTTGGCTTATATTGAGCGTTTTATTGGTTTAAAAGACCAACGTATATTAGATATTGGTTGTGGTGGTGGTATTTTATGTGAAGGGATGGCCAAAAGCGGTGGATTGGTGACAGGTTTAGATGTTGAGCCAGATGCCATCGCAGCGGCTACGGCGCATGCAGAAAGCGCGCAACTTAGTATTGAGTATCTGTGTCAACCTATAGAAACGTTCACTGCAGAACCGTTTCCTATCATCACTTGTTTAGAAATGTTGGAGCATGTCGCGACACCCCAAATGATTATTAATGAGGCGGCAGGCTTGCTTGCTCCGGGTGGTTATTTGTTTTTGTCGACGATAAATCGTAGCGCTCTGGCTTATGCCAAAGTCATCCTCGCAGCCGAATATATTTTGGGATTATTGCCCAGACAAACGCATGATTATAAACGTTTTATCAAACCCAGTGAGTTAGCCGCTATGGTGCGTGCGGCGGGCTTAGAAGTATGGGATCTGACTGGTTTGGTATACCATCCTATATCTAGGACGGCTACGTTGACTTCTGCTATCACGGACAATTATTTGCTTGTTGCGCGCTCTGTGGCATAACGTTCTTGATAGCGTTTTTGTGAGTAAATAGCTTGCTCTGGACTGACTGTGCCATTGGGTTGGCCAAAGAGATCAATGCGTTCTGCTTCTGGTTTTTGTGCTAATAAATACGCTTTGGACGCCGTGTAATAAGTCAGTGCCTCGCGTAAGAGTTTCTTGCTGCAAGGGGGGGAATCGAGGCGTTCATACACATCGATGATATCTTCGAGAATACCGAGTTTTAGGGGCTGCACCAGCTGTGGTTTATGAAAAAAAGCTTTGGGAAACTGCTCAACCAGCCATTCAATGACAATTTGTTTTTCAATTTTTGTAGGCATCGTAGTACTAAGAATGTAAAACCATATGCACAAACTTACCATAACGTGGTAGGGGGAACAAGCTTCTCCGGTATTTTTATCTGTACTGTTTAACCTGGCCGAGACTGTAGGTGATTGGATTATGTGCCAATCGGTTTACACTTCCGGATGTTTGTGTTTAGGATCTAGCTCAAACATGCTCTAAATATGGTCGGACTTTATTAATAACGCGCGTTATGTTATGGTGCGCCTTCATTTCATGTTTATCAGCGCAGAGGTATCATCGTGTCACAAGAATTATTAATTACAATTCGAAATAGAGGCAGTATTGCAGAAATAACAGCTTTGTTAGCCGAAGAAGACACAGAGATTGATTTTCAGGATGAGTCAGGTATGAGCCCAGTGATGGAAGCTGTATTAAATCCAGATATGGATATGCTCGAGCTACTGTGGGCTCATGACCCTCAGCCTACAATTGATTTGGAAGATGAACGAGGCAATACTGCTCTCAATCATATTTATTTAGAATATGATGGTGGGGATGAAGCCATGCTTCTTGAGATTCTTAATTTCTTGCTAGCGCGTGGTGCTAATCCTAATCATAATAGTGAGACAGAAGATACTTTTATAGAATGGGCTGCTTATAATGGTCATGTTAATATTGTTAGCCGATTATTAGAAGTGCAAGCCACTGTAGGATCAGCTATAGATGATGCGCGTGCTGGCATCTTGCAAGCGAATAATAATGAGGAACGTAATAAATATCAGATTATTATTGGCTTGTTAACGGCTGCAGCGCAGCCTGTTGATAGCATGTCTTCAGAAGTTGATGATGAGTTTAGTGCTAGGTTTGGTGCTATGTAGGTCATGGCATAGTTCGTCTTTTTCTTATCCCGGCATTGAGCAAGATCCCTAGATCTCTAGATCCCGCGCATAAAGCGCGGGACGGCGGCGATTAAAGTCATTTATAGCCACACACACATTTGCGGTGAGCAAGATTTTGTTCTAAGTTTAAATGAATGATCATCATTCGGGTGGACTATGAACAAATTACTGTTAGCGACTGGCATGCTCATGATGAGCGCAACTTGTTTTTCTGAAGGTGTCCCGGCCGGAAGTTATTATGGTGAAGATACTATCTTGCAAAACTCTGCACAGTCGCAGCCAAATCATAATGGCGGAAAAATCATTGCTTATGTACCGGGATGGAAGACCGCGCCGGCTGCTACGGATTTAGCGGAGGCAGGTTATACCCACATTATTGTGGCTTTTGGTGTATTTAGTACCATCACACCTGGGCAAATTATCTCTGCTTTCACTACGGTGACGCCGGATTATATCCAATCGTTACATGCTGCCGGTATCAAAGTATTATTATCATTAGGGGGTGATTCCTCAAACATCGTGAATACAACGACTGATTTTCATGCAGTACTTGCAAAGGTTTCCGATCCAGAATGCTTTGTTGAAGAGTTTGTAGACTCTATGGAAGATATGATGCGTCAGTATCAATTTGACGGGTTTGACATCCACATCGAGCACGGATTATCGGACTCAGGTAACTTTACTCAACCGACGGGTGATATTGCTGTGTTAGCTCGGGCTATGCAAGAAATTCATCGTAAGCATCCAGAGGTATTATTAACGTTAGCACCCCAGATGGTTAATATTGCTGCAACGCAGAATTTTCAAGGTGATGCGGGCAATTATGCGGCTTTGGTGATGCAAACGGCACCTATTTTGACTTGGGTGGGGATTCAATTATACAACTCTGATGCTTATAAAGGGATTGACGGTTTGTCTTATGGTTTGGATGATCCTAATAATCCGGATGCTTATGTTGCTATGGCAACTGATTTGCTAGAAAACTGGCCATCAAAAAATCGTGCTGGGCGTGCAACAGGATTCCAGCCCTACAGCAGTTATTTAGATCCGGCACAAGTGGTTTTAGGCTTTCCGGCTGCGAATCAGCGTGGTGTCAGCGATGGTGTGCCTGCTGCGGTGACGCAGACAGTGAAGCGAGCTATTAAATGCTTGCGGACTGCTACACCTGGTAGAAACAGTTGTCGTAATTATGTTGCGCCTAGGCCATACCCTAATTTTGGTGGGGTGTTTGAATGGGAGCTGTCTTATGACCAAGACAATCATTACCGTTTTGCGCGATCATTGAGAGACTGTGTTAAATTTGGGCGGTGTGAGTAGGTTGTCACGTCATCCTTTGCTGTGCTCGGGATGACGTGTCATTGTATTACGCGATATGTGCGTAGTGAGATTGTCTGAGATAGTTTCTATCTGGATAGTAAGCAAATAACACAGATCCGCCTTTCAACAGATTGATAACAGGTTTTGCTAGCGCTTGGCTAATAGAAGGACATCCCCAACTACGGCCGGCGCGGCCTGATTTTCGGATAAAATTGGGATCAACATACCAAGCACCATGCATGACCACACGACGGTTATAGGCGTTATCATTAAAGCCTTTCTCCAAACCCTTCAAATTCAAAGATAATCCATTTGAGCCCGTATAAGTGCTTTGTGTCACATACGTGCCAATACTGCTGGCTCTGCTCGACGCTTGATTAGAAAAATGACTGGGTGTCACATCGCCAGAATTGACACCATGCGCAACGTACGTGTTATACAGTAAACGATTGCGACGTAGATCGAAAATCCACAATCGTTGCTTAGAAGAAGGTAATGAATAATCAATAACAGCCAGTAATGGCTTTTTAACGTCACCTTTGACTTGTGCTTTTTGATAAGCAGATAAAGCAAGTTGCAATACGGAACGGTTTAATTGTGGTGCTTTGGGACCTAATGAGTTTGTTTTAGCATTTACGTCAAAAGAAGTCGCAAAACTGGTGGAATTTGTGATGAGATTTGCTGTCAAAAAAGCCAACGCAAATAACGAAAGGTAAGACCGCATAACGCTCCATTATTGTTTGAAATATCAAGTAATTATACCAGAAAACGGGTGTGAAGTAAATTCAAAAAAGGCATTGTAGATGATTAAAATGGCAGCACTTGTGGTTTGAGTGGATGTCAAGCCCATTAAGACGAAATGGTACTATTTCGCTGTGTTTTAAGCTATACTTCGCCCAACTTTTTACCCGCGAGACTATAATTATGTTGGAAAAACGTCAACTTAAGCTGCCCGAAGGATTACGTGGCAAAATCAATCAATTTTATCGTGCACCAGAGCTGGAAGTTGTGACAGCTTTGCTGGAAGCCGCGCAATTAGAACCGGGTTTGAATCAGGCTACTCGCAGTACCGCGATGCGTTTGGTCGAAGCAGTGCGTTCTGGACGAAAAAAGAGCGTTGGTATTGATTCTTTTTTAACGCAATATTCGTTATCGAGTGAAGAGGGCATCGCTTTGATGTGTTTGGCAGAGGCATTACTGCGAGTGCCAGATGATTCGACGATTAATAGCTTGATCAAGGATAAAATTGCTTCAGTAGACTGGAAACTTCATCAAGGACAGAGCGATTCATTCTTTGTCAATGCGACGACTTGGGCGTTGATGTTGACAGGCTCAGTTTTATCTCCTGAAAAAGCGAGCACCCCTCTAAATCAAGCCGTGATGACTGTGTTAAATCGGTCTGGTGAAGGCGTGGTGCGTATGGCGGTTGAAAAAGGGATGCGCATCATGAGCAAGCAGTTTGTGATGGGACGTACTATCAAAGAAGCGCTCAAACGGGCTAAGAAAAAAGAAGAGCAGGGTTATCGCTATTCGTATGACATGTTAGGCGAAGCCGCTTTGACAGATGCGGATGCTGAACGGTATTTTCAAGCGTATGCTGCAGCAATTGAAGCGATTGGTACAGAAGCTAAGAATATTGACAGTATGTATGATAAACCGGGTATTTCTATTAAATTGTCCGCATTACATCCGCGTTATCAAGAGGCACAACGTGAGCGAGTTTTAGTAGACTTGGCGCCTAAATTATTGTCATTGGCGCAACTGGCCAAGCAACATGCTATCGGTTTAACGGTGGATGCGGAGGAATCAGAGCGTCTTGAGCTGTCTATGGATGTGATTGAACGCGTATTCGAAGATTCGAGTTTGGCAGAGTGGCATGGATTTGGTTTGGCGGTGCAATCGTATCAAAAACGTGCTTTTTATTTATTGGATTGGTTAGCCGATCTAGCGCGCCGTAATAATCGTCGTATCATGGTACGTTTGATCAAAGGTGCTTATTGGGATAGTGAAATTAAGAAAAGCCAAATGCAGGGTTTGAGCGATTATCCTGTTTTTACTCGTAAAGTGTTTACTGATTTGTCTTTCCAAGCTTGTGCGAAAAAAATATTGACGATGACGGATGCTATTTATCCCCAATTTGCCACTCATAATGCTTATTCTGTGGCAGTTATCATGAATTTAGTAGGTGATTATCGTGATTTTGAGTTCCAATGTTTGCATGGCATGGGGACGGAGTTGTATGAGCAAATCGTTCCGGAGAACTGTTACAATATTCCGTGCAGGATCTATGCGCCCGTTGGCAGCCATGAAGATTTACTCCCTTATTTGGTTCGCAGATTATTAGAAAATGGTGCGAATTCTTCTTTTGTGAACCGTATTGTGGATGAGTCGGCACCTATCGAAGATTTGGTGGAAGATCCTGTGCAACGTTCGGCTGATTTGCTGGCTAAGATTAATCACAATATTCCATTGCCTCGCGACATCTTTTTGCCGGAACGACTGAATGCCAGTGGGATTGATTTGTCGGATCGCAGTGTTCGAGCTTTGTTGCAAAGAGATTTAGCCGCTATGGAGCCCACAGCGTGGCAGGCTTCTCCTATTGTTGGTGGTCAGATCGTTCAAACGGGAACTTTTGTGGATGTGGAATCGCCGCAAAGTAAACAAATTATTGGTAAAGTGTTGCCTGCTAGTGGGGAAGATATTGAGCACGCGCTCTGTGAAGCAGAACAAGCTTTTTCATTGTGGCGCAAGAGCAGCGTTGAGGAACGTAGTGCTTGTTTATTACGATTTGCGGACATATTGGAAGAAAATAGTTCTCTGTGTTTGGCGATCTTATGTCTGGAAGCGGGTAAAACGTGGACGGATGCCATTGGTGAAGTCCGTGAGGCCATTGATTTTTGCCGATATTATGCAGCACAAGCTACCCAACTTTTAGCACAACCTATCTCACTACGTGGCTATACAGGTGAGACCAATGTGTTGAGTTTACATCCTAG
This sequence comes from uncultured Legionella sp., assembly GCA_903885895.1. Classification (GTDB taxonomy): domain Bacteria; phylum Pseudomonadota; class Gammaproteobacteria; order Legionellales; family Legionellaceae. Next base: position 1,331 of record CAISKC010000298.1, on the reverse strand, counting down.
AGGGACGATATTATGTATCAGCCCGTGGAATTTCCCGTTAGCTATTTTCACAGGTCAAATCGTTGCCGCTCTTGTAACAGGTAATTGTGTGATTGCAAAACCTGCTGAACAGACACCTCTTATTGCGTTTCATGCCATTCAATGGATGCTCGAAGCAGGATTTCCCGCTGGAGTGGTTCAATTGTTGCCGGGATCGGGCGTGACAGTCGGTGCAACTTTGGTGGCGGATAAACGGATAAAAGGCGTGATTTTTACGGGTTCTACGCAAACGGCTAATCGTATTCATCAAAGCTTGGCGACACGGGAAGAAATTATTCCTTTGATCGCGGAAACAGGTGGTCAAAATGCGATGATTGTGGATTCCTCTGCTTTGTTAGAGCAAGTGACGTTAGACGTGATGAATTCAGCATTTGGTTCGGCAGGGCAACGTTGTTCAGCGTTAAGAGTTTTATTTGTTCAAGAAGAAGTATATCCGAGGATGCTCGATTTATTAAAAGGTGCTATGAGTGAATTATGCATGGGCGATCCACGATGGTTGACGACGGATGTGGGACCTGTCATTGATAAAGGCGCTTTAGCAGGCCTACAAGCTCATGTGGCATCTTTAGAGCAGTCTTATGACGTCATTTATCAATGCGAGTTGCCAAACGCTTGTAATGCTGGTTATTTCATGCCGCCTACGGCTATTGCGATCGATCATATTCGTATTTTGGAAAAAGAAGTATTTGGTCCAGTATTACATGTGATCAGTTATAAGCGTGATCAATTGGATGATGTGATTGCGCAAATCAATAACACTGGGTACGGCTTAACGTTGGGGATCCATAGTCGCTTAAATTCCACTATTAATTATATTCAGGAACGAGTTCATGTAGGCAATTGTTATGTGAATCGGAATATCATTGGTGCGGTAGTAGGCTTACAGCCTTTTGGCGGAGAAGGGTTATCTGGAACAGGTCCTAAAGCAGGCGGGCCTTTTTATCTACAGCGCCTGTGTGTAGAACGAACCTTGACGGTGGATACGACCGCAGCAGGTGGGAATGCGAGCTTGATGTCGATCCCGGATTAGCGCAGAGGTTTAACTTTTTAATGCGAATCAAATGTGATTCGCATTAAAATGGTGAGTTGCCGACACAGTATTCACGTCTTTTGTACGAAGCACGAAAGCTAATGCAGAACGTTATATTTCTACGGTACGATATGTAAAGCCGTCGTTGCGAGCTGATGTATCCCCACAAAAATGTATAAAAAAATTTCATAGATAATATGACCCGTTCGGGCTGAGGAAGCGCGTTAGCGCTGTCTCGAAGCCTAGGATTGTGCTTTAGGCT
>CAISKC010000297.1 GCA_903885895.1 uncultured Legionella sp. | reverse complement strand
GTATATTCAAAACAATGTGATTGCAATTAATCAGTGAAAATTAGGTGGTAAGGAGAAAAATGGATCTTTACAGCAACTTTAGGACTTGATCTTAATTTTTGAGAAAAAACAACCAATCAAGTACAATATTGCACTATTGGTAACCATCTACTTTCCCTAGTAAGAATATGATCTTTATGCTTAAGATGTAAAGATTGTAAAGGCTATCATTATGTAGAGAAGAGGTATGCGTTAATAATCTGCATCGGAGAAACTAATAAATGACTGCTCAACTCACCCATCGCAAAGCGACTATCGATGATCTGCAAGCCATTGTTCATTTACTTATAGAAGATGATCTGGGAAAAACACGTGAGCACTTAAATAAGTCTATCGATCAGCGATACCTCGATGCCTTCCACCGTATTGAGGTGGATCCTAACCAATATCTTATGGTTATATGCTTAGTTGATAAAATTATTGGGACATGCCACTTAACCATCATGCCATCACTAACTTATACCGGATCGACTCGCATGCAAATCGAAGCTGTACGAATATCCGCAAAGCATCGAGGGCAAAAAATAGGGGAATGGATGATGCAAGCGGCCTTAGAGTTTGCAAGAGCGCACGATGTTACTTTGGTACAATTAACGACCGATAAACACCGCTCGAGAGCGAAACAGTTTTATGAGCGATTGGGATTTAAAGCGACCCATGAAGGGATGAAACGCCACATATATGAAAAACTATAACCCCCAATTAAACCTCATTATCCGTTAGTGGTGTCATCAACATAATAGTGGTATCGACTTAAATCTTTTCCAGACAAATTCCGGCTTAAATCACTGCGTTTAATACGAAGAACAATACTATCTTCTGTCGATTGTCTAAATAATAATTTGATGAACGCCAAACCTTCTGGACCACTATTCATAAGACCATCTAATACGGCTAATAAATAACAATCACCGGCGATGCCTTGTTGAATGATTGTCCTAGGGTTGGGACTAAAGAGTTCGGCCATAGTTATGAGTTGGGCTTTAAAAAGATGCACCGTATCAAAAATGAGCACAAAGTCAATATATGACAAAATGGCATCCTTGCCAACTGCCCCACATAGATCGAGTCTTAATTTATCAGGTCGTTAATCGTCCATTCAATCGTATTGTAATTATAGGAAGACGTCCAATCATCACAATCTTCCTTTTTTTCCTTGGGGGTTGCACTCATATGATTGGCATCTAAAACACTAAAATCAGTCAGAATACCGTGATGTCGACCGGAAAACCGCATAGAATACAGACTAATGGTATGATCGTCACCGCATTGGTAGGTCAGCACATTAGAGAAATCGCACCGTCCAGGCGCTGATCCTTTTTTTATATCAAAGAAAACAGATTGCCATCTATATATGACAGAAGGGACAGAGGTATCATGATAGGTTACCCCATTGATGACAAAATTATTAACGAGCGTACAATCATTAGCACTATAATTGCGGATTCTGACTCGCAAGCCGCCGCATAATTCGGTTGATGCATAGGATAGAGTCGTCAATAAACACAAGGTTGAGATAGTGAGAAATTTTTTATACATTCTGGCCTCATCTTAAGAAGGTTCAAGCGCATTATAATCCAAATAAAACAAAAAACACACAGGTTTCATTTTTATAACGTTCCTCAAAACGCTTAATATGACTCTTTCCGGCTTTTTCGTTCACACATTTACCAAAATGCAGCACTGAAAATTTTAATCTAGCCAAGCTTTAGCGAAGCTTTGTATATTCCAGCGTTCTTCCTTAAATAACTAACGCAAACTGGAGGGTAGTATGCTATACATAAGAGGTTCGTTTGATTTTCTGGGGATAATGATGATGAAGCGTCTTGTTAAAATTTCTAGCGGTATAATCCTTACTATATGATTTCCAAAACTTAGACACAAGCACCTCAATGCCGTGTCCTTCGACATTTGCAAAACCCCATTGCCTTTCCGTTTGGTCCGGTTGTGCCTAGCATGATATCGCAATAGGGTTTTTGTAGTTTGGGGCATACAAGACGCTGACAGTGTCTATTCTCATCACAATTTGCGGTTCCAGCGTGCGCCGCAGTAAATAATTGGCAGCAAAGTAACAACAGTAAACGGTACATCAATTGTGGCTCCTTATTGAACGACTAAACGCGAAAGTAAATCCCCAGGTACGTCATCCTTCGCGAAAAACACTGTTCTTTTGCAAAGCATATTTATTTTCGTAACGATATGTCAAAATAAGGCATGACACAATAGGGTCTACCTATGATAACAGAACCTCTGCCAGAAAATGACCATTTGACTCAAAAAATCATCCAATGGGGGTGTCACTACTTGTCATCTCATGGATATACACTACAAAGCAAACTACCGGAAAATATACAGAACACGCCCTGGTCTTATGTGGTTCGCTTTGCAACATCTGATGGGTACATTTATTTGAAACACACGCCAAAATTGCTTGCATTGGAGGCTTCCATTACCCGAATTTTATATGATCAGTTTCGTGCTCCTGTTCCAGAAATTATCGCGCACAATGTGACATTACATTGTTTTTTAATGAAAGACGCGGGCAGACCATTACGAGGAGTTCTAAAAAAGAAATTTGATGCAACCTTGCTTTGCCAAGCCATCGATCAATTTACATCCATCCAGTTGGCCGTTGCAGATCATCTTCCTATCTTTCTTGATATAGGTGTTCCAGATTGGAGATTAGATAAATTACCAGATTTATACATGCACTTCCTGACACAAAAAGACATATTGATAGCGGATGGGCTAACAGAAATAGAGATAAACGAATTAAAGGCTCTGCTTCCGATTGTTGCTAAATTATGTAAAAAACTAGCTACCTATTCTATCAAACAAACCATTATCCAGTGTGATTTTCATGACAATAACCTACTCATTGACGATATATCACAACATATTACAATCATCGATTTAGGTGAAATCGTAATTTCTCATCCGTTTTTTTCATTGGTAAGCTGTTTGCGACAGGTAAAAAAACACCATGCACTCACAGATGAAGATGATGCGTATCTGCGGCTTAAGGATGCTTGTCT
>CAISKC010000296.1 GCA_903885895.1 uncultured Legionella sp. | reverse complement strand
TTGTGGCGTGCAATGATGGCAAAACCTTATGAAAAACGCATTGATTGTCAGCGAATATATCACAAGTATCGATGTTCTAATCCAAAGAAAAGAAGCCGCTTCTGGATGATTATCGGTGAGAACCTCTTTGTATCGGCTATATTTTACACACTTTTCATAAAATGGTTACTTTTCTCTTAACTCGAACCAGAGTGCGTTGAGTAATGCGAAGCTGCAGGCTAAACCGGTGCCTAAAATCCATGAAAAATACCACATAAATGTCCTCCTAATACGCTGTATCATTGTTATCTATAATAGTTTGCTCGGTTACTTTTCCGCGCAACACCCGATATACCCATGCTGTATAAGTTAAAACAATAGGTAGAAAAATCACTGTTCCAATTAACATAATTGATAAAGTTAATTGACTGGAGGAGCTGTCCCAGACAATCAAACTATGATCGGGATGAGTGGACGATGGCAACATAAATGGAAACATACTGACTCCAACTGTTGCAATAATGCCAGCAATTGAAAAACCACTGCAGACAAATGCGATGCGTGGAAAACGGGCTAATATACAAGCCAGTAAAGGAAACAGAATACCTATTATAGGTGCTAATAGGGTCATATGCATGGTTTTGTAATTATTAAACCACGCATGGCTTTGATGGATGACCGACTTATACAGTGGATTGGAGGGACCTTCGTGCATAGCTGGGCTTGTAAGTTTATAGCCATATTCGCTTAGATAAAGCCATAGTCCGCCGCTGATAAATAATAAGATGGTTAATACAGCACAAACCTGTCCAGCTAGCTTGGCTCGTGTTTGTATCGGGTTTTCAGTTTTAGTCTGAACAAAAAAAGCACCATGCATACCAAGCATGGAAATAGATACAAGTCCACAAAGTAACGCAAATGGGTTCAGTAATGCAAAGAATGTGCCTGTATAAAAAGCTCGCAAACTCTCATCGAAATGAAAAGGAACGCCTTCTAGAACATTGCCTATTGCTACGCCAAATATCAAGGATGGAACGAATCCTCCGATAAATAAAGCGCTATCCCAATAGTTTCGCCAAGTAGTATTGCTCAATTTTGAGCGGTATTTAAATCCTACTGGACGTAAAATCAGCGCTAGCAATACCAATAGCATCGCCAAATAAAATCCAGAAAAAGAAACGGCATATAGCATTGGCCATGCTGCAAAAATAGCCCCTCCGCCCAGGATAAACCAAACTTGATTTCCCTCCCAAGTTGGGCCTATGCAGTTAATACAAACACGACGCTCTAGGTCAGTTTTACCCAGCCATGGCAATAACATGGCAGTGCCCAAATCGAAGCCATCCATGACGGCAAACCCTATCAGTAATACGCCTAATAATAGCCACCATATGAGACGCAATATTTCATAATCAATCATACCAAACTCTCCTGTGGGCCCATCTTTATGTATTTAACTAGTAAAAAAATCTCAATGACCGCAAGCGCTGTGTAGAAAATAAAAAAGCCTGCTAAGGACGTTATCAATTGTGTTGCACTGAGCGAAGAGGTGGCCATGAAGGTTGGTAATATACCTTGAACAACCCATGGTTGTCGGCCACATTCTGCGACGACCCAACCCAGTTCAGCGGCAATCCAGGGTAATGGCAAGGCCCAAAAACTTAAGTGTAAATACCAACGAGTCTGATGCAATTTTTGCTGAATATTTAAATAAAATCCTGTTCCAAATAAAAAAATAAAAAATAAACCACATGCCACCATGATGCGAAAAGAAAAAAACAAAGACGATACATGTGGTTTGAGCGAGTTGGCTGCAACTGTGATTTGTGCTTCCGTCGCATCAACCACCACGTCGGTATATTTCTTCAAGAGTAGGCCATATCCTAAATATTGACTATGCGCTAAGAAATCGCTTTTGGCTTGCTGATCCTCTGGGTTTTTCTGTATTCGTGTCAGGGCTTGGTAAGCAAGGATCCCTTCATGGATTTTTTGTTTTCCATCTTCTACCAGTTCAGTGATGCCGATGACGGGTTTATCGAATGAGCGTGTAGCGATGATGCCTAAGACATAAGGAATTTCAATGGCATATTTGGTCTGCATGTGTTGTTCATCGGGTATGCCAAACAAAGTGAGTGCGGCAGGTGCTTTTTCTGTATGCCACATGCCTTCCATGGCGGCCATCTTCATTTTTTGATTACTATTTGCAATATAACCACTTTCATCGCCCAACACGACAACGGATAAGCTGGCAGCTAGTCCAAATGAAATGGCAACGGTCATAGAACGTAGCGCGAATGATTGGTGACGGCCACGCAATAAAAAATAGGCGCTGATTGCCAGTACAAAAATTGAACCAGTTACATATCCGGCACTAATAGTATGTACAAATTTGGCTTGAGCGACTGGATTAAAAATAATGTCTGAGAAACTACTGACTTCCATGCGCATCGTCTGAAAATTGAAGACCGCTCCTACAGGGTTTTGCATCCAACCATTGGCTATCAAGATCCACAAAGCGGATAGATTGGTTGCGAAAGCCAGTAACCACGTGGTGGTAAGATGTTGTAGTCGAGATAGCTTTTGCCAACCAAAGAAAAACAAACCGACAAAAGTCGCTTCTAAAAAAAAGGCTGAGAGTCCTTCAAGTGCTAAGGGCGCTCCAAAGACGTCCCCAACATAATGTGAATAATAGGACCAGTTGGTTCCAAATTGAAATTCCATGGTTAGTCCGGTAGCCACTCCTAAGACAAAATTAATCCCAAATAAGATGCCCCAATATCGAACCATGTCTTGCCAAATTTTACGGCCTGTCATGACATACACTGTTTCCATAATCGCTAACAATACTGATAGACCCAAGGTTAAGGGTACAAACAGAAAATGATACAATGCAGTTAATGCAAACTGTAAACGGGATAAATCAACAATATCGCTGCCTGGAATCATTATTACTCTCTACTTTTAATGGTTAAAGTTTCTTGCATTGGTCCGTATAACCATTGCGCTAAATGAACTGGGTTTTTCGCAATACCTCTAAAACAAACCATCCAAAGCACAATGAGAAGTATGAATTTAAAGCATAATGTGAGCGTGATGTCTTTTGTGATGGTTTTCATGGTTACCTCAGTCTTACGAAACACGTAAATATCGATTTTCTTCTATACTCAAATGATACTGATCAAATACCGAACAAACGGATCGAACTAACATGCGCAGCG
>CAISKC010000295.1 GCA_903885895.1 uncultured Legionella sp. | reverse complement strand
GAGCAAGGCTAAGATAGTTAGATAAAAAGATCAATATACTCAAATATATTGTATCCTAATAAACTTTAATATATTATTAACCAATAAAACACCATATTAGAAGGAATTTTTACTATGACACAATCGATTACGGATATTGCAATTATTGGCGCTGGACCAGTAGGTTTATTCGCAGTTTTTCAAGCTGGGATGTTGAAAATGAAATGTCACGTGATTGATACATTGGAAGCAGTTGGTGGGCAATGCATTAGTCTTTATCCTGAAAAGCCAATTTACGATATTCCTGCTTTTCCAAAAATTATGGCTAAAGATTTAGTCGATGCATTGATGGAACAAATTACGCCATTCTCTCCAGAATTTCATTTGAATCAGCGTGTTGATCATCTATCTAAGCAAGGAGATATTTTTGTTTTAGAGACTAGCAATGGCAATATAATTCATGCGAAAGCTGTAATTATTGCAGCGGGGGCTGGTGCATTTGGTCCGAATAAACCGCCACTTGAACGTTTAGAAGAATTTGAAAATAAAAGCGTTTTTTATATGGTGAAACGTAAAGAGGATTTTCGTGGTAAGAAGGTGATGATTGCAGGTGGTGGAGATTCAGCTGTGGATTGGGCTTTGAGCTTAGCGGATATTGCTGATGTAACTTTGGTGCATAGACGTGATAAATTCCGTTGCGCTCCTAACAGCCATGACCAAATTAATGCTTTAGCTGAGATGGGTAAAATCAAAATAGAAACTCCTTATCAATTAGATGAATTAGTCGGTGGGAATGGAGTTTTAAACTCAATAATTCTCAAAGATTTTGCAGGCAATACCAAAGCGGTGCCAACTGATGTCTTACTATCTTTTTATGGACTGGCTATGGATATCGGTCCAATTGAACATTGGGGGCTTGATATTAATAAGAAGCATCTTGCAATTAATGCAACCAGTATGGAAACGAATATTGCTGGAATCTTCGCAGTTGGCGATATTTGCTCATATCCAGGTAAGCTTAAATTGATTTTAACTGGATTTAGTGAATGTGCTATTGCTTGCCATTCTATTTATAACTTAGTTTTCCCAGGCGAATTGCTTCATTTTGAATATTCAACCAGTAAAGGTGTAAATAGTTAAAGACCAACGCCGAGATCATTGATGGTAAAGCAATTGCAAAGCGGCTACGTCTGGAGCTTGCTGTTGAAGTCGCGCAGCTTCAAGCAAAGAATCATGTGACGCCAGGTTTGGCTGTAATATTGGTGGGTGATCATCCAGCTAGTAAGCTATATGTTCGTAATAAAATCAAGGCTTGCAAGGAAGTAGGGGTTAGCTTATATGAATATTATCTGCCTGATAATATTTCAGAGCGAACGTTAATTAGCAAAATTGATCTACTTAATAAAGATCATAAAATACATGGTATTTTGGTGCAATTACCATTACCTCCAGAGATTAATGCAATGAATGTAATTAATGCAATTAATCCCAGTAAGGACGTAGATGGTTTTACCGCAACTAACTTAGGTAAATTAGTAACGCAACAGGATTGCTTCGTTCCATGCACACCTCAAGGCTGTTTGATCCTAATGAAAACTGTGATTACTGATTTTACCGGGCTAAACGCCTTAGTGATAGGTAGATCAAATATTGTTGGAAAGCCTATGTTCCATGTATTATTGCAGGAAAATTGTACTGTAACACTTGCTCATTCGCACACCACTAATTTAGAATTCTTATGTCAACAGGCAGATATTTTAGTATCTGCAGTTGG
>CAISKC010000294.1 GCA_903885895.1 uncultured Legionella sp. | reverse complement strand
TTAAACCAGTTACAAGATAGAATAGATGTGGGGCAACGAGACACACAAGAACAAGCGGCTTTAGCAAGGACACAAGAGGCCGCAAAACAATTTGGAGTGACACTACCTCCACCCCCTGCTCCTACTAGCCCCGCCGTTACTCCAGCAGCAAATTCTGATGTACCAGCAGGGCCACCACCTGTAGATATCAAAAAATATTTTTCACAGAATGCAGGTAGAGGAACTCAGGGTGGTACGGCTGCGCCGTTACAACTACCACATCCTGAAGCGGATCAAATTTACACACCGAAAGGGGTAGATGAGACGTTTAAAGAACTGATAGGAATGAAAGATAAATACGGGCTTGATAAAGCAACTGCCGCATTTGATACTTTTTTAGATAATCAGCAAACAAAGTTACAGCAGAATTTTGATTTTGAAAAAAATATGGGTTTAGCTCAGATTGGATTTAAACTCGCATCTACCCATGGCCCATTACTAGCGGCTGCTGGTGAAGCGGCGCAAGCGGGACTCCCATCAATTATGGCTGCAAAACAAAATCAGCAATCGGCAGAAAACAACATTGCAAAAGAGAAACTGCTAGCTGCTCGTGCCATTGAGCAAGAAAATGTTGGCATGATGCGCGATGCAGTTGTAGGTCATCGCGCTGATTCTCAGTTTGCTGGTCAAATGAATGCGCAAAAAAATCAGTTGCAGATGGAACGTGAAAGAACGGATGCGACACTTAGAGCTCATATGGCTACCCTTGCCGCAACTAAACCAATGGCAGATTTGGATAGAGCATATATTGCAGCACTCCAAGCGGGTGATATGCCATCGATGGCAAAAATTCAAGCGGCGATTCAAGGTATGACCCCAAGTATTTACGGCGGACAAATGAGAATTGATGCAACATCTATTGAGAACTTTAAGAGACAGAACCAACCTTTGATAAGTCAATGGTCCGCCTTACCTGCGGGTCCACAGAGAACAGCAATGGAAGCTCGATTAAGATCGATGCTACCTGCGGGATATGATTTAAGTGAAGTTGTAAGTGGAGCATTACCTACTGCACTTCCGTACGGGCCATCGCCCCGTTAAGGATTAGACAATGTCGTACCCACTGCAATTGCCTAATGGCAGCGTTATGCAGGTGCCAGATAACGTACCGCGTGATGAAGCTGAAGACAACGCACGTAAATGGTATCCACAGTTATATACTCCACCTGAACCCACATTTGGTGGCGCGCTCCAAAAAGGGCTTGGCAGTTTAGCTTCAGGAATACAAACGCTAGGTGAATCAGCATTTAAAGGGGCGAACCCAGCCGCTGAAGCTGCTATACGCCGTAGTCGTGCATTGACTGAACAGTACGGTGAACCAAGCGATTTTAGTCGCGTAGCACAAGCCTATAAAGAAAAAGGATTATTCCCCGCTGGTAAAGAACTTTTAAAGCAAAGCGGTTTGGCTTTGACAGAGAACTTACCACAGATGGGTGCGATTGCTGCGGGTGCGGCAGCGGGTGAAGCGGCATTTCCTTTTGGTGGTGGTTTTGTTGGTGCAGGGCTTGCTGCTCTTGCTCCTCGCGTAGCATCTAATATTGAATCGCAAGCTATTCGACAAAAGGTAGAAGGTAAACCAACTGATGTAGATGTTGGGCAAGCTGTAAAATATGGCATCCCCATGGCAGGGTTGGATGTTGCGGCTAATATCTTGCCTCTTGGACGTACTATTGCTGGAAAAATGTTTGGCCCCGGTGTTGCAAAGTTATTAGAACGGGGTGAAACAGATTTAGCGGAAACTGCTGCGCGAAGTGTACTGCAGTCAATGGGTCGCGGTGTTGCCGTCAACCTTGCTGAACAGGTTCCAATTCAAGTAGCACAAGCTGCTTTGCAACGTGCACAGACGGGTCAGTCATTGACTGGGCCAGAAGCATTTAGCGATTACGGTAACGCTGCATACACCGCAGGGTTGTTTGCGCCTTTAGGTGCATTTGGTGGTCTTAGTGAAAAAGGTGCGGCAAGAAAAGAACTTGCAGCGAAAGAAGCAGAGAAAAATAAACCTTTCATTGGCCCTCCAGCCCCAGAACCATTTGTCGGACCAACGCAACCACCATTTGTTGGCCCTCCAGCACCACCACCACCACCACCACCCGGCCCTGTATTTACCGTCACTCCTGAAGGCGACGTAATTACACGTCCTGAAACAACAGATGAAGCGTTCTTTAGACATAGTGCTAAAGACTTATCCGAGAAAGCGCAGGGGACAGTTGGTCCTCCTGTACCGCAGAAAGTCCGTAATGCAATCGTAATTGCTGAAGAAAATCGTGCCATGGAACAGATGCGTAAAGCATCACTTGACATAGACGCACAGGCCCAAGCGGAAGCAGAGGCGAAAGAGACAGAACCATCAGGTCAAGTACCCATGCCTTACAGCACAATGGGTACGCCGGGTGAAACTGTTTCGTCAATTTCTCCTATAGACATTGCAAGTAACAAAGCCATAGACGCAATTACTGCTGCTGGTAAGGCAACGATTACTGTTGTAAAAGATGCGACTGGCCTTAAAACAAAAGAAGCCACAGCATTACTACAACAGCTTGAAAAAGAAGGGTTCCTGACTAAACCGGACGGAGCCAATCGTCGTAAGATTGCCGCGCCGCCCGAACAATTTAAATTAGAATTGCCAGAACCAGAGGAGGTTCCAAGTGTTCCTGATACCAGCGGAATCAACATTGGACACCTTGACGAACGAGGAGTTCCAACTAGCTCTTCATTGTCTGGCGAATCAGGAATTACCGAAGTCCCAGAAACTGATCAATCTAAACCTAGTGGATTGGATAATACTGGGCGAGTTACTGGAAAATCTAATGCAGGAAAGACAGAAGTCGAACCTTCATTAAATCCTAGAAAAGAAATTGTTGATGCTCGTAGTAAAGCAATTGATGCATATGAGAATGACGAAATCGATGATAGGACATATGAAGAGATTAATCAGGAATTAAAGAAATCACTGCCTAACCTAGATTTTATTAATAGATTATTAGCTGGTGAGAAATTGGGACCTAGAGGTATTTTAGTAGACCCACAAAAAGCAGCGATTAAAGCTAGTCAAGAAACGGAAGCAACGACTAAAGCTAGTCAAGAAACGGAAGCAACGACTAAAGCTAGTCAAGAAACCAAAGTTGAAAATAAAACTGCACCTCCTAAACAAAAGATAATACCTTCAAGCGTCAAGGACGCTACGGCTGCGATTGTGAAAATGCGCGCAGCAAAAGCCGAAGAGATTGCCAAAGCAGAAGCTGAAGCCAAGGCAAGGGCCGAATGGTTTGCCCGTAAAGAAGCGGAAGAAAAAGCACGACGGGAAGCGGAAGAAGCCGCAAGTAAAAAAGAATCCGAAACGATTGAAGGTGAGTCGGACAAGCATCCAAAGTGGGCAACGGATCATGAGATTGAAGTCAATGGAAAAGTAGTTTACTCGGACCCTGAAGTTGCGCTTCTTCGCGCTCACAGTTTACTTGGAAATACGATTTACACGGGCATAAATAAAAATACAGGGTCACGGACAAGGGTAAGCATCGAAGCTTACAAGGGGGACATGTTCACCCCCGAACAGCGTCAACGATTGTTAGATGCACGAGACCGAGCAGATGCCGAAGACATGCGCAAGTTAGCCGCTACGTCGGATGGCCCATTCAATGGCAAAAAAGGGCAAGTGGTTGGATCTAAAAACATGGATCCACGATATGTCGCTTACTTACAATCATTGATGAACTCATTGGGCCTTGGACACCTTCGCGTATTTTTATTGCACCCTAGAGACCTTGAAAATAATCGTGAACTATATAACCTTCATGGTATATACAATTCCGCTATGACGGCGGGTATGTCTTATGGTGAAGATGGATCTACTCGACCGTTTGGTCCGGATATGAAGGATCATTACATATCTATTCGCTCCGACATGAGTGAAGGGCGAATGATTGAAACAATTGCGCACGAGCTTGGGCACATCATTCAAACAGAAATATTTGATACTGCCCCCCAAAAAATCCGCGCAGCCGTGTTTGCGGAATTTTCTAGTTGGTCGAAAAAAATTAAAAATATGTCCGCCAAAGAGCAAATAGAATCTTTACGTAATCGAGAAACGGCGGTAGCGCACGTCGAAAACGTAACTGATAAAACAAAGCTTGATCAGGGATATTGGGGCAAGTTTAATGAATGGTTTGCTGACAATGTGTCTCGTTGGGCAACTACTGATGAAAAACCAGTTGGTATAGTTGAAAGATTCTTTAAGTCTATTGCCGATAAGATGCGCAAGTTAGTTCAGATAGTTACCGGCAATCGATTCTTGCCAGCCGAGTCTGTTGCTGAGTTTCTTAACAACATGAAGGCAAGCGAGGGCGGTATTGAAGGCAAACTTCGTAACGAAGGAGCAAGTCAATCTCGTGGTTTAACTGAAGAAGAACGTACGGGAACGGCGAGTGCTACTAAGTCCACAATAAAAATCGATGACTCTACGACGGACAAAGAGAAGTTAGATTCTATTGCTGGTGCACCTTTAGACTATCCTGAGCCGACACGCGGCTTATTAAATAAGGGTCTCAATGTATTATCGAATGCTCCGGTTTTATTAAAGAACGCGGTTAATTCGATTTTGTCTCTGCACCAGATGTTCCAAATGTACGGTAAAGATATGCCGGGACTTGGGGTTTTAGAAAAACTAATGAATATTCGGGGAACAGAATTAATTGACCGCCAGAAAAAGCTAGGTGATAACCTACGTAAATGGATGGACACAATTAAAAACGGTAAATTTAGCGAAGCTGAATTAAACACATTTTATGATATTGCCCTGCGTACTAGTATGTATCAGGTTGAGGTCTTGAAGAGCCGTGAGCGTCCTGAGATTCGTGATGCGAATGGTAAACTCACTCAAAAGGCAGTTAAGCTAAATACAGATAATATTGTATATAAACAGTTTGACGCACTGCACCCTGAGCTTAAGAAAATTTATGAAGAGCTACGTAACGATTACGATCAGCACAGTAAAGAGTTCCTTGATAATTTGACCGCAGGGCTTAATACAACAGCAGCAGAAAAACTACGCGCCAAGTTTGAGTCCACTCGTATACCTATTTACTTACCATTTTTCAGACAGGGCAATTTATGGTTGTCCTATCAAGATGAAAATAACCGCACGGTTAAGATGGCGTTTAATAGTCCTCGTGAACGAGAACTAGGTAGAGAAAAGATTGAGAAAGAAGGTGCTACGGATATCCGTGAATACAATAAAATACGAGATCTACGTAGAAACGGCCCTCCTCCAACTGGGTTCCTTAACGAAGTATTAGAAACCTTAGCTAATAAAGGTATCAAAGATGAAGGTACTTTAGATTCAATCTATGAGGCATACCTTGACTACTTACCAGCGGAATCGTTGAGACAGCGTTTCCGATCACGTGACCGCAGCGGTGTCCTTGGTATGCAACGGGATATTATCAATACATATGCCAATGTTGCTTCTGCGATGGTTAGTAACCTGAACAACATTAAACACGCTAAGACTATTGAAGATGCTCTCAACCAAGTTCGATTAGAAGTGGAGATGAATCCGACAACAACCAATGCATCTGCATTAAAAACCGCTGAAGCGCAAGTTGAATTCATGCGCAACCCAAAGATAAACGATCTTGTTAGTCGGTTGGGTAACTATAGTTATACGTGGTATTTGGCAGCTAACGCATCTTCAGCTTTCGTAAACATGACCCACTTGCCCATGGTTGTATTGCCATTGCTCAGTGGTAAGTATGGTTGGGGGTCAAGCACATCTGCCTTCTTTAAGGCAATGAAGAACTTTAAAACCATTGAAGACAAGATACCCGCAGGATATGAGGCAGTGTTTAGGAAAGCATCTGAAGAAGGTGCGTTAGGGTCACATGTTGCCCAAGAACTTTTTGAGTTACGCCGCAAAACAGTTGCTGACTACACAGGGTTAAAGTATGCGGTTGATTCTAAATTAAATTGGATGTTTAAAACCGCTGACCGCGCTAACCGAGAAATGACATTAATGGCGGCGTATGATCTTGCGTTTAATGATACTGACCCTAAATCTGTGACAAAGGGCAATTCCATCGCCTCAGCAGATGCAGCTATTCGCATGGTTAAAGATGCTTATGGCTCATCATTGGCAGCGGTTGGGCCGCGCATTTTGCAAAATGGGTTTGCCAAAGTTGCATTAACCTTCAAACGATTTGCTTTGAACCGTGACTTTATTCTTGCGCGTACGTTTAGCAAAGCATTTAAGGATGAAGATGCAGCGGTCAAAGCGATGGCGCGACGCCAGTTACTAGGCATTTATGGGACGGCTGCACTCTTTTCTGGCGTAGCAGGTATGCCATTGGTAGGAATGGCTACCATGTTATCGTCGCTTCTCTTTGACGATGCAGATCAGCCCTTGGATCCGGAAGCTGTAATTAGAAAAGCTA
>CAISKC010000293.1 GCA_903885895.1 uncultured Legionella sp. | reverse complement strand
GAGTAGTACACCAGAAGTCGGGGATAGTGTGTTTCAATTGCTCCCAAATCTGATGCAAGCTTTAGAACCCTATCGGCATTTGAAAATTACGGAACTTAAAAAACCAGAAATTTTGATGACGATATTCATCAAACTTTTGCAATCTGATTTGCTCAAGCAACAGATGGATGCAGAGGATCACGCAGTATTGCTCCAGCGTATTCAAGCGCTTCCGCCAGGGTTTTCCGAGATTTTCAAGGATTGTAGCTTGCCACAACTCATGCATGTGCTTCAAGTTTTGGCACATCCTAGATTTAATCAGTTTTTAACGCAATTACCTGGTGAATCTGGACTGGGTGATCTGAAGCATTGGTTAGAAACAGACCTGGATGCGTTACCGACAGATGTTCAAACGCCTGTGCGTGAATTGAGAGACTATCAAGATAATCATGAGCGCATGGCACAAGAAGCGCAGCATGCTTATCGTAATATCAAACAAAAATATACGTTGCGTATCGAGGATTTGCATGCACATCACACCGGATTATCTCACCGTGTGCGCCCACCTGTGTCGGTCACTTCGCCAGCTACATTCTGGACGATCTTATGTCAGATTCAATGGATTAACCTCATGATTACCTATACGTTGCTACTGTTAGCGAATTATTGTCTGTTTGGTTTTGGCGTATTCATGGTCTCTGGACTCTTTGTCGCTTTGGTTGCTGCGCCTATTGTATATCGGATGATTGCAGCAATGATGCAGGCTAAGTCGGAGACATTTCCCCATGGCTTGATACCGCCTTTTGTCCTATCGCCTGCTGTGGAACTAGATGATGTTGTGAAAGCTGCTGTGCCAACCGGTGCCAGCCAACCCGAACAGGTGGCAAGAGATTTAAATCGCGCATCGGCGCATCAAGCATGGTCATTGTTTGGGAACGTAGCGCAGCATTTTCCAAGTCTGCCTCGTAGTTTTCAAATGCCGTCGGCTTTTTTATAAGTCCATGGATGGCATAGCGCCTTCTGAATAATCTTGTTGATATGACTGCATCATTTTTATTCCACCAACAAATAGCCCGACTCCGCCTGCCAAAATAAGTGCTTGTTTGTTATCTTGACAAAATTGAACGCATTTTTGCCAATATCGTTGAGGTGAAGCAGGTTGTGGATGTGCTGAGGATAGGGGAGATGGTTTGCATTGTTGTTTCAACCAAGCCCATATGAGGGGTAGTGTTTTATCTGAGATTTTATGATGACTTTTAACGTCATGGTGGTTAAATGTAAATTCCCCTGCTTTTCCAAGGGGATAAGCGTCTAAGTCACGTCCAGATGCAAAGTGATTGTGTAGTGTTGTCAGTAACACATAATACATGACGCTAGTTTGATAAAAGACGTGGTTTAATTTTAGACGCTTTTCTAATAATTGATTAAAATCGCTGGTAAGATGTAGGCGCAATGAAGGTAGCGCGGCATAATAAGCAGAGTCTCTATCGAAAACAAGGCTAGGAAACAAAGCCGCACCGCTTTTCTGATACATTTCAATGAGAAATTGTTCTTCATTATGCGGTAGGCGGCGCTCATCAACGGTTGGATCGATTGAAGAAGCATTTGTTAACAAGCGAGCATAAGCTAGGACGAGTGTTGGGGTATACTCAAGTCTGTCATGATTTGAGCCTGCATATTGCTCAAAAATTTCAGTGAGCGTTTCCTGATGGTGTGCTCGTGTGGTGTCATCTAGGTTGGTATGAAGCAGCAAAGCACTGAGTGTTACAAAGCGGATACTGTCTTGAGCGCCGCCTAAATGCGACAAAGGTACCGCATCCCCAATCCCACCTTGGGTAATTTCTTCAGGGCGATGGGTTAAGCGTAACCCTAAATCGTGAGTTAATAGGTAGTGAAGATCTTGGAAACTGAATGGGTCAAGCCGTTCTGTTTGTTCGGGTGGTGTTTCATACTGCATTTCCATAAAATCTTTACTCTTCCATTTGACTATCAGTCATAGACCTATACTGTAGAGGAGAAATATTAAGATATTATTAAGGTTTGTCGACAATTTTATTAAATTTAAAGTAAGTTGATTGTTCTGCCCAATAATGATGCTTTTTCAAGGAGGATTAAGATCCTTGCAGCTTATTGTGATATGGGTATATTATGAGTATTCCATCTTTTATGACTATGAGGATGCACTGTGTCGGGAATGCCACCAGGAATGCCATCAGGAGGAGGAGGCATGCCAGAGATGCCTCCAGAGATGAAAGAACAAGCAGATAAGGCTGCCAGAATACCAGGTGCAAGGCTTGCTGCCACTTTGGCACAAAATCCTTTGATTGCGGGTGTTATCAGCGCACTGTCGCCGTGTTTTGGTACACCTGTCTCTTCTGAGCAAGTTATGATGGCAGGAAGTATGGCAGAAAAACATATTGATAAAGTAGAAGCAGAAGATGCACAGAAGAATGATAATGATAATAGCCCGCGTCCTGGGATGTAATTCTCATCTTATAAAAAAGCATGGTATTATGGCATTTTTGCAAAGAAGTGTCAGACATGCTGAGTGTTTCATCTAAGACTACTGTCTATCTATTCACCATTATCGCGGTGTCTTTTTTGTTGCGCCTGTTTTTTCTAGGTCAATATGACTTACTCGTTGAAGAAGCGTACTACTGGAATTATGCGGCACATCTTGATTTTGGTTATATTGATCATCCTCCGTTGGTGGCTTTGCTGATCAAATTATCTACGATGATATTTGGTACGAACGAATTTGCAGTACGTTGCCCAGCATTATTGTGCTGGGCAATCACCACTTATTATAGTTATCGATGGTGTGAACTGATCCAAGTCGGAACCGGTCGATTTGCAGTATTATTGTTGTCGATTTTGCCTTTCTTTTTTCTGTCTTCTTCCGTTATGACGCCCGATCTGCCTTTGATAGCAGCATGGTCAGCCGCGTTGTACTATTTATACCGTGCAATCTGCTTGAACCAACGAGCCATGTGGTATGGTGCGGCGGTGGCGGTGGGGTTGGGTTGCCTAGCGAAATATACAATGGTATTGGTGATATTGGCGACCGGTCTTTATTTATTAGCATTCGCTAACAATCGACGTTGGTTATGGCGTAAAGAACCGTATGTGGCTGCTGTTATTATCCTATTGTTATTTTCACCAGTGATTTATTGGAATGCCACGCACGCCTGGATATCTTTTGCTTTTCAGAGTACGCGCCGTTTTCAATCGGCTATACATTTTTCTTTGCATGAGATATTGGGATTGTTGGTGCTGTTTTTAACGCCCGTAGGGCTTATCGGGCTGGGGCGATTTTTTAAAAAGAATGAAGCTATTCAGTTTGATTCTGTGACCAAACGATTTATCCAATTTTATGCCTTTGTGCCGTTGTTTTTTTTCGCCACAGTGAG
>CAISKC010000292.1 GCA_903885895.1 uncultured Legionella sp. | reverse complement strand
GCCAATGGTGGAATGGTAATAACAGTGACAGCGTTTGAGCGCAATCTTCTGATAACAATAAAGTTTGAACACGACCAGCCATCAAACCAATACCCGATCCAGACATACGTCGAGCAATAGCATCGACCGCATAACGTGCACCATTGCTCACAGCATTAAATCCACTCATTTGATTGGCAAAAAATGTTTGAGTTCGAATTTTTTCTTGTTCAAGGTCAATTTGATTCGGAACATTTGTACATAACGAAGCAAAAAAGAACTGCGCAATAGCCTGAGAATGATTCTCTGCGATCAGTTTTTTAAGCGGTTCTTCCTGCGTTCGCAATAACGTTTCAAGATTGTCTTGGGTGATTTGAGCTAGCAAACCCGCGCGCGCTTCCATTGGATAAAAATTCACCAGGCAAGGTAGCAATTCACGCCGCATCACATCAGCAATACACGCCCGTTGATAATCTTTCAACTTCGCTTGCATTTGCGCAGCTTTTTCTGGTAACAGTTTTATCTCTGTACAATGGAAGAAATCTTGGAAACGAGTAAAAAAATGAGTAAAATCTTGCGCATTATCTGGGTTAGCAATAACCCACTCCAAATATTCAGCAGCAAAAGCACGCACACGAGTCAGATCATACTGTAATATTTCGACTATATACTGTTTATCTGCGTAGGTCAGAAATGCGCCAAGATGATTTTGCAAATCGTGACTCAAAAACTCCGTCACAGCAGTCACAACAAGTTCTTTCAATTCAGGCGTATCTGCGATCATCGTAAAGGGTGATTGTTGGGACCATTCGAGATGCTGAGCAACACGACGTGGATAATTGACGATATCGCTAGCCCGCAGTACCTCTAAACCAGGAACTTTATGCAACAAGCCCAACATCAGATCTGCGAATTCCGCATCAGTACGATCATTTTGCAAGGTTTGGATTGTCTCTCCATGCTCTTGTAAAAAAAACAGTAAACCGTTAAATTGTTGCAATTTCTCGCGTACACGGGCTGCTCTCGCAGGAATCACCATTTTTTCAAACAAAGGAAAAACGGTGCTGCGCAAATGCTTCTCTACTTGCGCTTTGATTTCTGGTTTGAGATAACTTAGCACTGATTTCTCAACAATCCGTTTTGTGACACTCGCTTTACGCACAAGCCATGCCTTAAACTCTACCGCAATCAAACCCTGTGCAGTCAAATCTTTAAAATGAGCTTGTCGAATAATTTTCAAATAAATAGCATCTGCCAGAGTCGTACGCAATGCACGCGCCTCTTCAGGCGTGATTTGAACTGGCTCGCTCTGAGGGGTCCGCTGCTGAGGACCACGCGCCAAAGTCCATGCATGCCAAAGCATAGCAAGCCAAGGCTTGATCCGTAAAATGGTAAAATAGCATTCACAAATAAAATTAATCATTGTGCCCACTACCCTGACAAACAGCGACAAACGATAAGGCCGTTTCGTATGTTCAATTTCTTTGTTCAGTTTTGCCATAGCATAGGCAATCACTTTAGGAAGTATGGCGCGTGAGAGATGAATGCGATGCGTTGATTGAATATTTAACCGCCGTAAAGCATCCGCAACCAAATATAAAACTTTCCTTTTTAATTGGTCCGCATCAATCGTTTCATCGCCTTCCTGGTGCTGGTGATACCAAGAAATAATATCTTGACCGACCTGCTCACCTAAGACCGCAATATAATCTTTTTCGAAGCGTTTTTGAGCTGCAAACAATTCTGGGTAATAATCATCTTCGGCAAGCGCTTGTAAATCAAAGCTACTGGCTTGATGATGCCCTAAGCCATGGAAATAATGTGGCAACATTGTATCATCGAGCCCACGAGCGCGCCCAATGCTTTGGATCAAACTGACCGGGCTATTATTCGCATCATGGCCATGCTCTGCCGCATTGATGATGGTATGCAAATTGGGATCATTAAAGCCCTCTGTTTTCTTATTAGAAACATACATCCCAACAAAACCTAGCCTGAAATAAGTATCCGCCATTTCTTCTGTAATAGGAGTATAATTAGGAGTAAAACTTGATTCGCGTGCTTGATCATCCAGCAACTCTATAGAAGTTCGTTGACGCCGCTTGGCTCTAGCGGTCTGTATGCCAGAAGCGCCATCATTCAGAGAGTAACGCTCTTCGATTAAACCCAAAAATGGCTTAGAATCTCGAACTGGCGTTTCAGACTCTTCCATGCCAGACATCAGTCCCATCACCAAATAGCGCTTCGCATACTCATCAAATCGCCACTGAAAACTACTGACTGAACCCGTCACACAATGCATGGTATCTTCTAAAAACCAATTGTTCGTCAAAGCAGTGATATCAGCATGACGCGGTTCACGGATTGCTGAGCGTAAAGAAGATGAAATACCCGCTAACAAAGGACTAATAGTACGCGCACCGTCCTCATCAATCTCTTGGATCAACTTTTGATAATAATACGATTGATCTCTATATTGGTATTGATTAACAATTGAGTCTCTAAATCCTTCTGCCGATTCTTTACGTGCACGATTATGCTCAATCATGCTTTTACCAGTCAGATCAGACAAAACATATTCCACCAAATAATGAAACATATTTGATTGCAGTTGCTTTTTGAGAGAATTGTTAGGGGCGTGCGCCAGAATGGGGCGCTCGTCCGGCCGTAATTGTTCAGCATAAAGAGCATTTTTATTATATTTATGATTAGCTATCGTCGAGCGGTCTACATCTGGTATACCAAAAAAGCTCGATATACTGCCACGCTCCACAAAATTACCATTATGGTACACATTATGTGCGTTCCCATTATAATGATCGGCTTGTAACGCATGGCAGCAATTCACCAAAGCTTCATTATCATCTACGATGCACAAAATCTTAGATGCCATAGGAACCTGAAGACGCCAACGCAAATCTGTCTCAGACTCTTTACGCTTGACAACATAGGGCAGCTCATCAAACACAGCACGGATTGCTGAACTGCATTCAGGTTGAATAGCCTCATCAAAGCGAAAAATAAATCTTTCAAATTGCTTTTGTAAGTACTCTCTACTCCCAAATCTCACCTCTTTCTTGCGATGCAGATCTGAAATATATTCACACTGTATGGACTGAGTCTCAGGAAACTGACCCTGACCCGCTTTCTGTTTTTGCCCGCTCGACATAATCGCGACGGGTTTGGCACCCGATATTTTATACGTTTCTTGATTAGGGGTGGCTGTTAAAAACACGGACAGAAAACGTTGTGCTAAGGTCAACAAACGCAACCTGCGACGCTCATTCGCCATTAATAAATGTTGTTCATCAAAAATCAAACAAGTTTGATTAGGTGCGGCAGCTAATAGGCTATCATAATGTTGATCGAGCAGTAGTTCGCTGGAAGCAATCATCATGTTGCCATGAGATGACTGTAATCGTTGCATCGCTTCCACAGCTTGTGTCGGATCATCACGATCCCGCATGGTCACAATGCGATCAATGAATGCATCAGGTAATATTCGTTTCCAATCTTTCTTTAATTGCGAAATTAACTTATCAGGAAGTGCAAACACCGCATTAAATTCAGCCAAAGATAACATGGCAAACAACAACGCTTGCACATAAGTTTTACCTGAGCCCGTTGCCAAAGCGACTAAGAGGCTTGAAATATCGTCTTCTGTGGTAATTTTATGAATAATATTACTTAACGTCACCAAAAGAGTACGATACAAATCAATTTTTTTAGCACCACCGATTACATGCGCATGGTCCAACGCTAACGATACCGCTATATCTCCGTTGCGCGGGACCTCTAACATAAAAGATTTGTTGGCTAAAATATGACTGGATTCCGCATCGGTATAATCATTGGGAACTTTATTGACATCAAGTACATCAAACTGATCTCGCAATGTGACAACGTAACGATTTTTGGTTCCTGAAGCACGGTGTATGTTTAGACGGTAAGTTTCGCCTGCAACCGTTATGGTTTCTTCCATCTCATGCTGTCTTGAGCTCATGCTTGCGATACTGCGCGCCGTAAAACTCAATAATGTCTCAGGCTCCTCAGAGAATACAGCTGAGTGCGCATAAGATGATGAAGAGGAGAGTGCTCGAGTAATATGACTCTCATGCTGAATTGCCAATGCTTTGCTTTTAAAAAAATCCAAGGCCAAATATGAAAAATAAACTTGATTGGCAGATTGCAATAATTTCTCTTTTTGTCTTCTAGATAGCTTCATTGATTTACAAAAAACCCACAAGTAATATTAGCGCGCATTTTATCATGGGTCTTGCAGCATAATCAATTTATTTCGAACGGTAATTTCTCAATAATGTTTCAATTTGTGCAATATAATGCCCGCGAGAATTGTTATGAGAAAGCATGTTTTCCGCTTCAGCGATTTCGCGTTGATTGATATCATCAAGCCAATTCAACAACAATTTGATTTTCTCATCTACTGACAAATCAGGATCTCGATCCACTTCAACAGGCGTTGCATAATAATTTAAAGGGTTAGCTATTTTTTCCTCTGCAGTGGCCATGCTCCATCTCCTTGAGTCAGACTGCTTTGTCCTAATCTGCAGGATCTAGCACTTTGAGCACCTTCTCCTCTCTAGAAAAGAAAGACTTTGATGATACCTTACTCCTTTTCTTCTCCGAGTTTTGCATTGAATTGCAACGCTTCCATATGTTCTTCTTCGGCTTTAAACTGATTAGAATATCCAGGAACCGCTTCTAGGAGATCTTTTGCTCTTAGGATAGTTTCGTAAAACTGTTTACGAAAGGCTTTTATTTTCTGATTGATACTATCTGCTTGTTCCAAAAAAGGTTGGGTAACTTCCAGGATCCACGCACTTTGCTGTTCATCTACCAAGACTTTAGGTTCAACCAGCGTTTGCGCAGCCGCAATCAAAGAGTTTTGACTTTCATTGATCAGACGGTAATGTTCAAACTGCAAAAGATCAAATTGATCACCCGTCTCCATTAACCCCGTACGCATATTTTCTAGCTGCAAGCGCGCACCTTCCGGTTTCGTAGCATCGCCTGTTAAATTTGCCGCACCAGACAATAAATAAGCAACCAACATTTTCTGCGCATATTCACGATAGTCTGTTGCTTGGCTAATGATGATACCATTGAAAATATTTTTTAATGGCACTTGAAGTAATTGATAGTAAGGGCTGTGCACCGAAGAGCTAACTATACGCAAATCTTCTTGACTCAAACGAATCCCCATCGAATCAAAAATTCGTTCGGCAGTCACCGTTCCATACGTTGAATACCAAGTAGAAAGCTCTTCATCCATTGATTTATTGTTCATCGATCTTCCATCATCATTTGATTTATGGTTGCATATTATTAGGCGTTTCTGGTCTAAACTCCGCTTGAAAATATTGCTCTAACATAGGCTGCAATGCTTGGGTACGAAAATCGCGAAATCCCTCTTTCGTCATATACCGCGGTGCTGCATCGCCTTCTGCTACACCTGGATCTGGTAGGATTCTTATTTTACGGCCAACACCTGGAATATCCTCAACCTGATACATAAGATTAGGTGGACCTTCAGGGACAGCTGGACGAGCAGGATCTTCATACTCATTAATCCATCTTTCTATCGATGCATCAAAATCTGCTTGATGTTGTCCTACAAACTGCTGTCTATCCTGTTCCGTTAATTGTGTATTGGGCACATCCAAATTCACAGTTAATAACCCTTGATCATCCACATCAGCAAGATAAGGTATCTGCATTGCTTGCAATTCTTCAGAAAAAGCACCTTCCGTATTGAGATGATAATCAAAAAATGCACGTATATTACGTGCAGCCTCAGCTGATAACATTAAGGGGGTACTGGAGTTGTAATTCAAATTCTCAGCCAACGCGAGACCAGCTACACTGAAAAGATACATTTCAAATTCATACGACATTTTGGAAATAGCATCTAACGTAGGACCAAATTGTCGTATCAATGTTCCGGCGCCTTCCATACCAAATTGACGTTGTCGATCTGATACAATTTTTTCTAAATGATGAAAATGCTCATCATATTTTTTGAGATGATCTGAACGTGAATCTTGCCATTGTTCGATAGACGCTTGCGTTTTTGCTTGTGAGTCACGCCGTAATTTTTCTAACTGATCTTGGTAACGTTTGTCCCATTGCTCTTTTTTGTACTTAGCATCATCAATCCGATTATGACCCATGTAACTCCCCTATCAAAAATGGTAAAACTGATACTTTGTTTTATTATAACACAATACACTGGGGTTTTCATCCCAATCGCTCAGGGTGTATTCCTGCCAATCTGTCGTATTTTTTTGATGTTCACGCACACCTGGTTGATGAGTATGTCCGTGAATCAAGCGCTTAACTCCAAATTTTTGTACATCTTTTTGCATCGCTTCAGGCACCGTTTGCATACTCAGAAAAGATTTTCGCTTATTCTGTTGGCTATAATTCCGGACTCGAGAAACCAAAGATTGACGGAGCGTATAAGGCAACCGTAAAAATATAAATCGAAACCAGCGATTACGCGTCAAGAATCTGAACCATTGATGTGCATAATCTTGTGTACAGTAACCGTCTCCATGACTTAAAAGCACGTTTTCTTCTCCCAGACGAATCACGCTTGGATCAGCCAAACGCTGCATCTTGGCTTTATGTAAAAACAGATCGCCAATTAGAAAATCTCGATTGCCAGCCATAAAAAACACAGAAATGCCTTGATCAGCTAACCCCGCTAATAGGCTAGTAATGTCGTTACTCCAATGATCAAACGCATCGTCTCCTGCCCAAACATGTAAAAAATCACCCAATATATAAAGCGTTCGTGTGTTACTGGCTGCCCATAACACAAATCTGCGAAATTTTTCCATGATCTCTGGTTGCGCTGGATGTAGATGTAGATCAGAAATAAAGACGGCTTCGTTCATAATGCCTCTATTTGAATACAATCATCCTGTAAGAAAATTTGACAAGGTCCTTGTACCATTTGCATCGCATCGCTTAAACAATAAATACCAGCAATCGCAACCAACTCTGCTTCCAAAGCATGGCAAAAAATACGCGCTTGTTTGTCGCCAGTAATACCAGCCATAGCGCGACCACGCAAAGCGCCATAGACATGAATATGTCCTTCCGACAAAAGTTCAGCCCCATGACTCACAGAGGAAATCACAATCAAATCTCCATTACTGATAATCTGTTGCCCAGAGCGTATGGGAGCCGTATACAATTTTGCACCGGGCGCCACATCAGGATAAGAAGGAGGCGACGGTTCTATGTCTACTTTTCGCTCCTCTAGCAACGCTTTATCATGCTGCGAAGAAGCGTGTAACATTGGCAAACCTAATTTCTGAGCCATGCTTTCAATAACTGGAGAACGGCCTTGAACCGCAATAGGATACAAACCAAAATGGCGCATTTTTTGACAAAACAAATCCAAATCAAAAGAAACTTCTACCAGTGCAGAGCAATCTAGAATGACGGGGGTATTCTCAAATAACCGCGGGGCACGCTGCACAGCATTGGCCAATTGTTCAGTAAACAACACCAAATCCGCATTAAAAATATGTAAAACAGTCAAAGTATACAACCGACCCTTTAATTTAAAGGATTGAACACTTGCCACATCATCCATCATTTTTCCATACCTTTTGTTTTAGCCAAGATTATATACTCATTCCACCTGAAGATCTTGGATTTTTAGGTGGGATGAGTATATACCAAGAACTCATGATTTTAATAAAGTTTTTTATTGAAAATAAAGGAAACGCTATTTTAAAACATCGGCCGAAATAGGAGAATCACTATTGTAAAGACAAAAGTTGAGAATCACATTAAGTTATGTATACTAAAAAGATGACCCGGTTTATTGATTGCTCATAAAAAATAAGGCTATTATTTTGGACAAAATTTGGCTAAAAAATTACCAGAAAGGTGTTGCCAAGGAAATTGACCCTAATGTTTATCCTTCCTTGAATGCTTTATTTGACGAGTCCTTTCAAAAACATGAAACACGTACCGCTTATATCAGCTTGGGCGTAAAATTGTCTTTCCATGATTTGGAGCAGCAATCACGACATCTTGCCACCTACCTACAAAGTCTGAACTTAGCAAAAGGGACACGCGTTGCCATTATGCTTCCCAATATTTTGCAATACCCAATCAGCTTGCTGGCTATTCTGCGTGCCGGAATGGTAGCAGTTAATACGAATCCTATGTATACAGCTAATGAATTAGCCCATCAATTACAGAATGCTGATGTGCAAGTCGCCATTATTTATGCGCAATGTATCCCAACCTTTATCCAGGCGCTACCACAACTCCCCAATTTAAAACATACCATTGTCACCAAAGTCGGCGATCTACTTCCCTGGCCAAAACGTCTCTTATTCAATATGCTTTCGCAGTTAAATCATTCTAAATATGCACATACCTTGGCACAATCTATTCCTTTTAATCAAGCACTCCAGCAAGGGAGTCAAGGTCAATTGCAACCTGTGATTTGCAATCATGATGACGTCGCATTTTTACAATATACGGGGGGGACAACTGGTATTTCTAAAGGCGCAATGCTCACCCATCGCAATATCATTGCCAATATCTTACAAACCTCAGCATGGATTTCCTCAGAGCCCATGGGTCAAGACGACCTAATTATCACCGCATTACCGCTTTATCATATTTTCTCTTTGACGGCTAATTGCCTACTGTTCCTACATCTAGGTGTTCGCAATTTGCTCATACCCGATCCACGCCGAACCAAAAGCCTACTCAAGGAAATTCATAATAACCTCCCTACTGCTATCACCGGGGTCAATACCTTATATTCTTCTTTATTGAATCACTCTAAATTCAATCCTGCTGATTTTGCACAGATAAAAATTGCCTTATCAGGTGGCATGGCGCTCAATCAACATGTTGCAGAACGCTGGAAAGAAGCCACTCATCGCCCCATTATTGAAGCGTATGGATTGACTGAAGCAAGCCCGGCAGTGTGCATCAATCCGTTGGATCGCCCAGTACAAGGCAGCATTGGTCTCCCTCTCCCCTCAACAGAGATTTCTATACGAGATATTCATGGAAAAGAATGTGAGATAGGTGACGCAGGAGAATTGTGTGTTCGCGGTCCACAAATTATGCAAGCTTACTGGGAAAACCCAGAAGAAACCGCTCATGTCTTCCACGCTGATGGCTTCCTCCGTACAGGAGATTCAGCCATCATAGATAAAAAGGGATATATTTATCTGATTGATCGCCTCAAAGATATGATTATTGTATCCGGTTTCAACGTATATCCTCACGAAGTAGAGGATGTCATTGCACAAATGGACAAAGTTATAGAAGTGGGTGTCATTGGTGTTCCTTCAAAATCTGGCAACGAGCGGATCAAGGCATGTGTGGTTTCTAGCGATCCAAACTT
>CAISKC010000291.1 GCA_903885895.1 uncultured Legionella sp. | reverse complement strand
TTGGGACGACGAATACAAAAAATTGAATTACATTCAAGAACCGTTTAATGATCCTGTTAGTGTTAACCAGTGGCTATCTCAAGGATATCAAAGTAAAATCACTGGAGCCTTGTGCGATATGAGACATAAGTTACCGGGTTGGAGTCAGCGATTTATAGACATTTATACTGGACAAGGTTGGAAGGACATCGGCTTGGCCTTTTATCGTATGCATACTGGAACAGTAATGCCTAATCATAGCGACTTGTATAAACGATACATTGAATTGTTTAACCTACAATACAAAGAACACACTATTAGTCGTGCGTTGGTTCTGTTGGAGGACTGGAAATCTGGACATTATCTTGAAGCAAACAGTGTTCCTATAGTTGACTGGAAAGCTGGACAAGTAGTAGAGTGGACATATGACACCCCGCACCTTGCAGCAAATATTGGTCTCGACGATAGATATACCCTACAAATAACTGGACACAAATGATTAATAGTTGTAATGAGTGGGACCCCCTTGAAAAAATTATAGTAGGATTAGCAACACACGCAAACTGGCCCATGACGGATCCAGTATTTGCCGAAGAAGCTCGTAATTCATTATGGACAGAAACACCAGCACCAAGTGGTCCAGTGCCGCAGTGGATTATTGATGAAGCTAATCAAGAACTAGATATTTTAGCCAAAACATTGTCTGAATACGGCGCTATTGTTTATAGACCCAAGGAAATGGACTTTGTAGAAAACAAAGGTCTTTATAACTATTGTCCTAGAGACCGTATGCTGGTTGCTGGTGATACATTAGTTGATTGTAATATGATGTACCCGTGTCGTAATCAAGAAAGTAAAAACTATATTAGACTAATGGCCGAAGCTCGTAACATATTTACAATGCCCAGAGATGCTGGCATGATATTAGATGCCGCTAATATTTGCAGGCTCGGTGATACTTGGTTATTTTTAGAAAGTTCCAGTGGCAACCGTGTAGCATATGATTGGTTATGCCATAAGTTCCCTCAAATTAATATTGAATTATGCAACTTTTATAGCGGAGTACATATTGACTCAACTATTACTCCGCTGCGTGAGGGATTGGTTATGTTAAATGCTAGCAGAGTAACAGAAGAAAACTGTCCTCAAGCATTGAAGAATTGGGAAAAGATATGGGTTACTGATGACATGATTGTAGCCCAAAATTTTTACCAATATCCATATGCGTCAAAATGGATAGCTATGAATATGCTGGTGTTAGATCCTAAAACAGTTATTATAGACGCCGCACAAACTCAGCTAATTAATATATTAAAGTCTAAAGGTATTGATAGTATTCCGCTTACACTAAGTCATAGTCGTACATTGGGTGGTGGATTTCATTGCGTAACTTTGGACACACGGAGAAAACATGTCTGATTCAGGAATAGTTATTGACCCAGGGCTAGTCAAACGATTAGTTGAACAGGCCATTGAAAATAATATTTTAAGTGCAGTTGAACACATTAGTTCTGATCCTGCTTGGCTGGC
>CAISKC010000290.1 GCA_903885895.1 uncultured Legionella sp. | reverse complement strand
TTACTGGCAGGCAGTGGCGCAAATTTCGCAACAGCCTGGCTAGTGCTGACCTTATATTTTTTAATTGGCTATCAACAAACCTCTCCAGTAATTGCGGCAGTCAGACCCAACAGCCTCGCCGCTGCAGCACATTTGGCACCCGGGGAAACATTCATTAAAATTGCCAATCACACCACTCATTCATGGCAAGCAGTTGGGATGGAATTGGTCATGCATCTAGGTAAAAATCATGTGCCCATCACCGTCAGAAAAGCCAATGGGGTCATTCATCAAACACAGCTAAACTTGCAAGGCTGGAATGACCACTATCACACCTATTCGTTATTAGCCCAAATTGGGCTAATACCCGATAATGCAAAACTTCACAAACACACCGTTACGGGTATTTCATTCCCCAAAGCGATGCAACATGCGTTGCAGACCTCGGTGACGCTCACCCATTTTTACCTGGTTCTTCTCAAACAAATTGTGACCAAAACCATCCCATTTTTTCTTCTCCTGGGGCCAATAGGGATCTTCAGCAATATCATTGACTCATTCGTGCATGGCGTAGCGGTTTTTTTATTTTTCATTGCACAATTCAATTTGGTCGTCGCAGTATTTAATCTCCTGCCGATTCCCACTTTAGATGGCGGGTCGATCGTGTACGCCATCGTGGAAAAGATCCGCCGCAAACCTATGTCAGTTGCTTTAGAAGTCTTGATTTATCGCTTGATGCTCATCGGATTTGTGGTCGTACTAGTTCAACTAATTATGAATGACGTACAGCGTTATTTTGGGTAATTGCAACCGCTTGCATAATATGCATCCTAATCTAGACTTAATAATAGGTTCAGACTAATAAGGTGCATACCATGGATGGCAACAAAAGAAACGAGTATACAAGAATCGCCGATTCAGATGAAAGCATTGGGGGGTACAACCCACCCTCCGACAAGCAAGCTCGGTATGATATAAACAGCACAACGGTTGTATATAGCGCTACCAACGGCGATGAAATCAATATACGCGCAAAAAACCTTCCCTTGCTTTTGCGTGAATTACGCCTCCAAGGATCCAAAGGTTGGCATTTTTCCTCAATCTTTCAAAACCACGGCAAACTGATGCAAAATCTTGCCTCATATGAAAAATCTCTCCAAAGCTCTCCTACTACCGCATTATTAGATTATTGGCTATTAAGACTAGGCGGACATATTCGCTCATTAGAAGCTCCCAAAACAGGAAATGAAGATGCTAAATATCTTACAGATTTATACCATAATCTGGCACAAAAACTGACTTTGTATGAAACAGCGATGGGAGAATTAGCCAACCGCCCATCACGCCATCAAAATCAACAACGCCAAAAATTAGTCTCAGATTTTCAACGCGAATGGCGTGAATTAATTCAACCAGCAGCACAAAAATACAAACAAACAGACGTCAAAAACATTCTAAAAAATGTGGCTGCCGCATGCACAGGATTTGGATTACTTTGGTTGTTTTGTAAAAACATTTATCGCTTGTCGCAACGCAAAGGACTCGGATTATTTCAATTTGGGGAAGCGCATTCAAGAAAGGTTGAGCATTTGCAGAAACTATATGATGAGATCGCGAAAGCCACGGAAAAGGATGGCACTGAGTTACAGAACTTCTTTACGCATGACATTGAAGATGCGCGCAGCTCTTGTAAGATATTTTCACAAACTATAGAAGAACTACAAACACTACATCGCACCGAAAAAACAGATGCCGTCTATACCGAAGAGGAGCAAGACGCTTTAGAGATAACCTTGGGAGCATTTGAGACGCCTTTGAAAATTTTTACCCGAAAATTAGAAAATATAGATCCTAACTCACCTGATGCTGAGGTTGCCCTAGGAGAGATTCAGTTGGCTTTTATGAAAAACTGGCAAAAGGCTGTTGAAACACAAGAATTATCCACTAAAATCAGTGACGAAAGCCCTTATCCTGCAACCTGCCAGAAATTATTTGGAAGAATAATTAAGATTAATGAAGAATTTGGCAAAGAAATTGAACAAGCTCAAGCCACGCGCGATAGAAGACTCACTGCTTCAAGCCGCTCATCCAACTCTGGTGATTAAAAAAATAAGGTAACGTAAAGTTATTTTACGTTACCTTATCTCATCCTTGAATTAGG
>CAISKC010000289.1 GCA_903885895.1 uncultured Legionella sp. | reverse complement strand
TCTTATGTAGATTCGCCTTTATGTCAAGTAATTGCTCATGCGAAAGATTCATTTATATATTTATCTCGATATCTTTAATTGATGGAGCATTAGCAGGTGGGACTTCGTACATTTTTGACGTTGGATTTAGTAAAAGGGTCAGAGTTTTCTCCAACTCCTCCTCAATTTCTGATGTGGTGCGATGTGTTATTGTGATTTCTTGTCGTTCTGTAAACATGCCTACCTCAGTTACCTTACCCAGCAGCTCTAGAGCCTTCAATCTCTCGCTTGGTTTGGTCGCGGTCATGGACTCATCCATCAGTCGGTTCATTATATACCTCCGAACCTGCACTGCTTCTTGCACAACCTCATGGTCGTACTCAGTTAGCATGGCTTCAAGGCGTAATATCACATCTGGTTTCTCAGCGTGTGTTGCTAGGTCTGCTTTTTCGGTGAATATCTCTGTGGCGTTGCGTTGCGTTTGCTCATTCTCATCAACTTGCATGCCGTGGTCCATCAATTCCAGTACGGACCTTGCTCGCGCCCTTACTTCTTCACGGTATGTTATGTTCTTTGCGAACAGCACTTCATCTTCGTCGACCCGTTCAATAGGTGGAAGAATTACATCAGGCTCTTCTGGACTATAATCCAGCATTTCATTCATGTTTTGCATCGATACCATAGGGTTGTTAGCAAATTATTCCCATATAGTACTATATTTTTTTTGAGTATGCCATTTATTTTTGGTATGGGGGGTGTTACATGTAACGCTTTTTATATATAGGCCGGCAAAAACGTAGGGGGAGGGGGGTCATTTTTAAAAATATGTGTAATATTTTTTTTGCGTATGCCTTTAATTCAATGACGGGGGGTGCGTTTTTGAAAAAATACAGAATATTTTGTGTTAATTGGAGCGCACTAGCGCTCAGATGGGACCCGTTCAAAAATGTGGGGGTGGGGGTGATAGGGCGCGGTGGGGCTAGAAAGGGCTTGACTTTCCTAGCTAATACTGTATAATGGTTCACAGGTTGAAAGGCGCAACGCGTCTACCTAAATCAAGGAGTATAGTATTATGGCAACAGCCAAATCAGCATCACAAGTAGCATCAATAGCATCAGCACGTAAACCAGTAGCACCAGTAGCACAGTTATATATCGTTACATCAGAAACAAGCAAAGTTGCAGTTGATATGCATGAGTTCAATTACGAAGTTGCAGTAGTGTTAGGCACGGCGGGCAATAACTTTGATAGCACGGCTTTAAATGCTATCTTTGCACGAGTAGCGCCACCAACATGGCTTGGTTATACGGAAGTAATAAAGGCACGTAACAAAACCTTGCCAGTTGCAAGCCGTGTAAAAGTGCCCACAAGTAAATCACATAATGCACTATTCCAAAGATTTAATAACGTCGCTAAAATTATTGAAGCACGTGATTTAGGTTTTGAACCATTGACGTTTTGGAATAACTTGGCAAGCACTGCAAAGCGTGAAACACAACCAAGCGTAAATGCAATTAAACTTGGCGCGGCGGCTTTTATCAACGGCGCAAAGCCACCAGTTAGTGCGGAAGAGAAGGCAACAAAACAATTACTCGCTCTTTTCAAAACAATGCAGGATTGCAAGGGTAAGGCTTGGGTTTTGGCAGAAAAGCAATTGACTGTGATGATGCAAGGGTTAAAAATTGAATTGCCTGAAATTGTAGACGAAGAAGCCGAAGAAGAATAGTTGTTAAATAACACCCTAGACAATGTTTAGGGTGTTTCACTTTTGAAAGGTAAACTAAAATGACCAATGCAGAATTACAATCAATAATTGATTTGATAAAAACCAAAACCGATATGAGAAAAGCATACCGCGATTATGTAGAACAGTTAGAAGAATTGATTATTCAAAACCCTACCAATTACGAAACAAGAAAATAACCTAAACCACCCGCGAAAGCGGGTATTTTTTTGTCCTCGTTTTTTGGGGGCACGGAACCAGTGTCAATTCAGCAGGCGGGACTGCGAGTAAAACAAATTCATTTCGTTTTAGCGAGCGGGACTGACTGCTAAGAATTGTGCTAGTGGGACACTGGTTCCTGTATGCGCGTGAGTCGCGCGAAGCCCATGCTGTTTAAACCTTGCGCCACGCTACGCCAAATGGGTGTTAAATAACACCCGAACCTAATGTGATAACGACATACACGGATTATACGGATACACTTAGGACATACTAGGACATACAAGACAATGTGAAAGAAACAAGGGTAATGTGAACAGTTTTTTGTCAGAAATTCACGCTCGCAAATCCAGTCATATCCTCATAATCAAGGTGCTTTGTGTATTGTTATTATTTATTTATATTAAGAAGTAATAATAAGAGCTTACTTTTATTTTTGGCGGGTTTATTCTGTTGTCGGTAGATGTTGCCAAGTGAGTTCTCCCAAAACTCGTTCACATTGTCACATTACAGCAATCCCTTGGCGCACTAGGCACACAAATTCACAATACAACCTCACAATAGGTGTACAATATCACTTTTTACATTCGGGTGTTAAATAACACCTTCTCCATAACTTCATAATAACAGGAATACAAAAATGCCGATTAGTCAAGTAGAAGTCAGAGCCATTTTTACATACGAGCCATACACAGGTATTCTTTATAAAACCGCGCGAGCAAGTAAAACCCCAATACGTGCAAAATACATTTGGGTAAACAATACGCAATACACCACCGCGAGCATCATATGGATATACATGAAAGGTGAGCATAACCCATATGTGAAGCGTCATGATAAGGATTACACGAATAACCAATGGTACAATTTCAGCTAAACCCATGATTATAAAGGGAATTCGCTGAGAGCCTCTTGACAAAAGCCCAAAAGTATGCTACAATGGAGTTGTTTTATAAGTAAGTAAGTAGTTTAGTAGTTAGGTGGCAAGGCTATGGCTTTGCAGTTCACACCAGCGTGTTTCACCACGCTTTGCTCTTTA
>CAISKC010000288.1 GCA_903885895.1 uncultured Legionella sp. | reverse complement strand
TCCCTAAAAACACTGGGAATAGATAAAAATTCGAGCACCATAAACACTAAAATCCAACCCTCTCAGTGTTGCACTTCACTTGTGAATCGGCGTTTTCATAAGAAGGGTGCTTTTTTGGCATAGAGACATCGAATTTAAAATAGTCTTGTTCAAACAATAATAAGTCTTTAATATAGCATTTTATTTGTTGTTCCCAATAACGCGTATGGAAAAAGATACTTATGATTATAACGCCAAAAGTTCGAGGATTTATTTGTACGACCGCTCATCCGGACGGTTGTTTTAGAGCGGTTGAAGAGCAAGTCGAGTATGTGAAATCACAAACTCGATTTTCTGGTCCTAAAAATGTATTGGTGATTGGTGCTTCTACCGGCTATGGCTTAGCAAGTCGCATCGCTGCAACTTTTGGCGCAGATGCAAAAACAATTGGTGTTTTTTATGAAAAACCAGCAGAAGGTGAGCGTACGGCTTCGGCTGGCTGGTATAATTCGGCAGCTTTTGAACAAATTGCTCATCATGAAGGACATTATGCTAAAAGCATTAATGGAGACGCTTTTTCCGAAGATATTAAATCACAAACCGCAGAATTAATCCGTAAGGATCTTAAGCAAATAGATTTGATTATCTATAGTCTGGCAACACCACGCCGTGTTCATCCTGTAACGGGTCAAGTGTTTACATCCGTATTAAAACCAACCGAACATGCATTTTCTGGTAAAACAGTGGATGTCTTTCGCGGTGAAGTAAAAAACGTCACAATTGAACCCGCTACAGAGGAAGA
The DNA here is from genome assembly GCA_903885895.1 of uncultured Legionella sp. GTDB lineage: Bacteria > Pseudomonadota > Gammaproteobacteria > Legionellales > Legionellaceae. The sequence continues at coordinate 1,592 of CAISKC010000288.1, read as the reverse complement.
AATAGCCAATACCGTTGCTGTAATGGGTGGCGAAGATTGGGAAATGTGGATTGATTTTCTTGCTAAAGAAAACTTATTGGCAGAGGGCGTTCTAACCGTTGCCTATTCTTATATTGGCCCGGAATTAACCTATGGTTTATACAAAGAAGGTACGATAGGTAAGGCAAAAATTGATTTAAAAGCAAGTTCAGATAAATTAAATAAAAAACTAGCCTCACTTCATGGACAAGCGGTGGTTTCTGTTGATAAAGCAGTGGTGACTCAATCGAGTGCTGCGATACCTGTTGTGCCACTTTATATTTCAATTTTATTTAAAATCATGAAACAGCAGGGTACGCATGAAGGGTGCATTGAGCAAATGTATCGTTTATTTAATCAGCATTTATATTCAGCCAATCCACCTAAACGTGATGAGGAAGGATATATACGCATTGATGATCTTGAGATGCAAGCTGATACCCAGAAAAAAATTAGCCAGCTGTGGGAAAATATCACCACCGATAATTTAATGCAGGAGACTGATATTAGCGGTTATCGTGAGGATTTTTACCGATTATTTGGATTCAACATACCCGGCATTAATTATGATGCAGATGTTGACCCGGTGAGAAAGATAGAATCGATATAAAATCTCTGAAAGTCTTTAATTGTCATTGAGTCTAGGGCACAAATTCTGTAGCCCTAGCTCTAAATATTTCTGTTTTTTATTGAAGCTAAAGACGCGAAACCTTTATGCTCTCAGCAACCTCTCAAACAGCGCGTAGCCAATTGCGGGGAGCATCATTAAAAGTTTGGTGTCATACCATCGTTAGCTTGCGGTTGAAGCATAGCATCCCTATCCGAAACTTTGTTACGAGATACTTTCTTATGTTTTGTAAATAATGTTCCATCGGTATTACTGGCGGTTGCTGCACGTTTCAAACTACTTTTTTCAAGCTCAAGTCCTAATTTAGGACGTGGTAATAATTGTTCATATTTGGTCTTAATCGTGTTATGCAAATCAGAGTACTCAGTTTTCTCTTCTATAGCTTGTGTATATTCTTCTGACTCTTGAGCATGTAGGGCTAATACACAGTCTATTTGTTGCAAAAGCGCATCGCTTTTGGCCATCGCATATTGGCTATATATTCTTTTTTCAGAAAGTGTCGGCGCCTGAAGTGTACAGTAATGATAATATAAACGTAGTACCGATAAGTGATAAGCATGCCAATAGTATGCGCTAACAAGCGCTTGTAACTTTGTTGGTGTCGTGTCTTCTTGGTACTTTTTGATGTTAACAGCTAAAAGCGCTTTATAATGAGCACTTGTTTCTTCACCTTGCTCTGCCATATCAAGAAGCCGCTGTTCTCGGCTATTTTTCCTTGGGTTACTACCTCCTGGTAACATCAGTTCGCCTTCAAGTGCCATGGTTGCTATTTTTAGATCTTCGATGTGCTTACTGGTTAGTCTCTCTTTGCGCTCTCTCATAATGCCACTCCACTGGAAAAACATTTTATTTACTGCGCCATTGTAAAACACAAGATTAGATTAATCCGGTTAAGTCCGTATACTGCTGTAAATTCAAGATGAGCAAGAAGTATTAGCGTCATCGT
>CAISKC010000287.1 GCA_903885895.1 uncultured Legionella sp. | reverse complement strand
CTCCATGTAGTCTTTCGGCGCCAGATGGTGATCGTGTCAATTGCCTAGATACCTTACCTAAGTCTGATTGCAACGTAAACAAATCTTGATAATTGCCTTTCTTAGCACTTTCAATTAATTTCTTATAAGGCGCTGACTTTGGGAAATATTCTTTTGCTTCTCTAAGCATGTCATTTGGTATTTTAATATTGCTGACACCTTTTTCTTCAGCTATTTTTTTAGCCCATTCCAATGGCTTTGCAGCCATCTTAGCAGTCAATGGCAATGAGCGCGCGCCTTTATATAAAGAACCCAACTCTCTTACCACATCTCCCCCAACTCCTATACCTGGAATCGCTAAGGGAGCTATTACTTCTCCTGTTGCAGCTGCATTTTTTCCCAGTACACTAGAGGGATAATATTTAGTAAAATCTGGGCGAGGAGTTTCATATAGCTTCCTGCCTTTAAATAACTCATATAGACTGCTCGGCGCATGTGCTATCGAAGCACCTAAGTTACTTAATCCTTGAATAGAACCCAATGTTCCGCCTTTTATTAGATCTGATAGCCGCCCATAATTTTCATTCGCAGATGGCATATGCTCTTCTTCCTGACCCCAATCAATCGGAGAGGGTTTATTAACAGGCAATTCTTCAGCATTTTCCCAATCTATCTTACTTTTCATATTTATGTGCTCCCTGCGCAATATATTTAGGGACATCTTGTTCTTTTACTTTATATATTTTATTAGTATGAGGGTCTACCATTAATACTAAACCTGAATTTGGTGCTTGCTTTATTTGGCTTTGCGATGGATTAAATTCGGTTTTACCTGTTTGTAATATTTTTTCCGATATTCCAGCATCTAATACCAGGTCTTTCATTTCATTTTTTAATCGTTCCCTATAAGAATCATCGCCTTCGGCTGTATGGCGGTCCAATATTGATTGGGCAGCCCTAATACTTTCATTGGTATTTGGCCAACCCTTTGCTTTTGCATAGGTTTCTGAAGCACTTTTAACTAAAGATGAATGCACAGCTCTGGAATTTGGCCTATAAAACGGTAGTTCGGTAGGAGATGGAGCTTCGATTAATTCATTTATTTTTCTAGAAAGCTTAATGGTATTATTAACCACATTCTGATGCTGCGTTTTTTGCGCATTGGTTAATTTCGCATTGTAGGTTTCTATTTGCCTATCTACCTTCTCTTGAGGGGTTTCTGCAGTAACATCAAATCCAAGCAAGCTTTTTGCAGCAGCCGCCAGAGCAGGGTTGGATTTTATTTTATTTATATCCAATCCAGCTATTTGATTTTGATTTCCATGCTGAGCTCGGGATTGAGCATTAAAGTTATCTGCTGTTTCAGGAGCTGCATTACTAGCTTGATTGTAAGCTTCTTCAGATGGAAGTATCTGTCCATATTGATCGATATAATTATCTCCAGAAGGATTTTGTTCGCTTGGAGATTGCGTTATATCATTTTGGCCATAACTATTTTGTGCTGCAGCATTGTCTGGCCCCCCTCCAAATAAAGACTTCATAAGATTTGTTTTATAATTAGATTCTGCTAAGTCATTTCCCATAATAGAATTACGCAAACCCATGGAAGCCATTCTTAAGGATTCACTTTGTGGCAAAAATTGATTCAAAATCTGCCTCTGTTTATTCTCCAAGTGATAAGCTAGTAATTTTTCGGCTAATTCTTTCGGTTTTATAGCCGTTTGCATAGACCTTTGCGCACCTAGCATTCCTTGCTTTATAGCTTCCCCATAATTAGGTAAGCCCATCTGCTCGTTAGTTAAAAGGCTAGTTTCTTGAACTGGATTGTATGGCATTTTTTTCCCCTTTTAACCAAACAAAAATGGCAAAGCATGCGCAGCGCCACTAATTAGACCAGCTATACCACTTGAACGACCTTGATTTTTATTGGCTTGGCTGTTAAATGCGTTTTGTGCTTGATGACTTAAATTAGTAGACAATATATTAGCCAAGTCACCCGAAGCAGCTTGACCATCTGTCATCATCTGCTGCTTACCTTGTAAGCCTTGTCCATACAACCCTAATATGTGACCCAAATAATTCTCAAAGTCTTGGCCTGCGAGTCCTTGAGCGGTTTCCATGCGCTGTCTTTCATGAAGCGGCGTTCCTGCCATTCCATGTCCAGTCGCCATGTTATTTGCCGCGCGCAAACCTTCTTGTAATCTAAATTGGTAACCTGGTGATTCTTTAAACCCACCAGCCAATTCATTATATTTTCCTCCGGTATCATTCAGTAGGCTTTGGTATTGAGGATTCAAGTCACCAATTGCCTGCTGCCCTGCTTGAGAATATGGCGCAAGATATTGATTGGCTACTCCAGGAATTTGATTTAAATATGGTGCTGCAGCTTTTCCGGGGTCGTTTTTTCCTGCGCTAAATAAATTAAAGGCGCTTCCTGCCATTTGCCCTGCGCCAGAACCAATACCCAATATCTTCATTAAATGGGTTAAAGCATTAGTATCTAGGCCACTATCTGATGTGCCGCTATTTGAACCGGGATTGTCACCAAAACCAGTATTGCCCCAATAAACCATGCTAATCTCCCTATGATAATGCGTATAAAGCTATTTTATATTGTGTACCATTAATATTAACAAGGCCATAGCCCGTTATGGCTCCAGCAGATGGATATATGGTAGTGTTATCTAACTCTAGAATATGCTTGAATAATGGAGCTTGATTGGCTGTTCCGTCATTCATAGATACCGCCAAAAAATCATTTGGCAATGCAGGGTAAGTGGCAGTGGATGGACTGTATAAAATAGTCCCAAACTGACATGAATACGATGTCAAAGTAGTAGAGCCGGATTGTTTTGTAACAACGTTGTTTTGTATTTTTAGAACATCGGCACCTGTTTGACTTGGTACTAATACCCCTTGGTTATTAAATGCGGTTTGAAGAAGGGTCAAAAGAGCCTGTCTAAACATCTGCTCTTCTGGTGTTGCTATCCCATTTTCATCTACCATCTTACCTATAGGTAAGTTAGGAACTCTAATAGGCTGTGTCATTGCGATATACTCGCTACGCCATCAGTGAACACAAACCTGGATTTCCCTACAAATCTCCATTGATACGTAATGTCGTTTGCTGCACCGACTCTTTGAATGTTAAATTGATTTTTACGGACTCCTGTCGGATACATTGGGGTTACTAATGTTGATCCAAATGTTGTACCACCATCTCTTGAAACAGACAAATAAACATTGTTTTCACTCAATACATAAGAAGCAATAGGTAAAACTGATACTTGTGTTTGTGTTCCGATATTTTTACCATCCTCAGTTTGAATAAGCACCAAATCTTCTGTTCCAAGCAAATCATTTATTTCCTCAGTAACTACCGTTGTAGTAACTACGTTTGGCTGACCCTGTTCAATAGTAAATGTTAGCTTGTTCACCACAAAATATTCGGCATTTGGCAAACTAAACGGTGGAGGAATCCTTATTCTAGGAATATCTCTAATATCATCTTCTTCATATTGCGCATCAGGGAATATGGTGTCAAATACATATATATTTGGCCCTGATATAGATACAAAATAATAAGTATTATTAAAATAAACTACTTGTCTAGCTATATGGAAGTTTAAATTTTCATCAGAAACACTAAAGAATAATTTAGAATTAAAATCATATGAATAACTTAAATTATCCTCCGGGAACGTAAATTGATACAACAAATGGCCATCTTGCACGAACAAGAATCCAGTGCAATCACCAGGATTGGTTAAATTGCCTAGCTTATAATCTATTCCGTCAGTAGAAATAGATTCTACTTGTGTGCCACGGGACATCATTAACACCGGACCAGATTGCTCATTAACTGCAATCCAGACTATATTTTCATCAAGCCATGCTATGCTGGATGGATTTATGCAGCCATAATCCACGTTAAAACTTGAGTTCAACTGATAAGGAAATAGTCCTGTATTAGCAACAAATTGCCACAGCTCAACAACGTTTCTTCCAAATACATATAAGTTTTGTGAGCGGCCTGGCACAGGTATAACCGCCTGTATGTAATCCGCTTTTGTTTGAAGAGTACCAACAGATGCCTCATCTGGGGTCCAAGTAGTTCCATCATCAAAAGCGCTCAATATCCACGTTGTGCTACCATTTACAGCTATAATAAAATATCCTGACTGAAAAGATACATATCCAGGAGTGTTATCAGGATATGGCCAAGTAATATCCATAACAGGGCCAATATTATGGCCAACATTAGAAGTATAAAATGTAGAAGTTGCATAATTCCAAACATATACGTATTGATTGTCTGTCAAACAAAGTTGCGAGGCATTATTTTCTGCAATAAAAACATCGCCTTCATTTGTAAATAGCGTGCCTATAGGGGTGCCATCTGTGTTGTTATCTAAATCACTTTCACTAACTTCATAAAGAATATCGCCAATAACCGCATACATTCGTCCCGCTCTATAGCTGGCATATAATCCTCGGCCTTGCGATGTGCCACCTAGTGTTAATACATTTTTGTATCCAGCATAAGGGACCATCCAATTATCAGATACAATCATGTTCCATGTTTGCTCATCTGAAATTTTTGTATAGCGCCCAAAATGATTACCCCCCACCATTTTAAGTGGAACTTCACTTGTTTTTTGTTGCGCATATGGGGCTAAGGCCATTGTGATAACTCTCAATTATTGATACAAAAAATAAACCAACTACCAAGGAAACCAACCCCGGCCAACATTCAGCGTTTGCCAGTCAATACCAGGGCGACCCGAGAAGTATGATGTTTTCATAATAGTTAAATCAGCAGGACTAACATCAAGTAATTTTTTCTCCATTCTAGCAAGCATGGCCTTAGACTCATCCGGGAAAGTGACGCCCCATTCTGAGCAAATATATTCAGCCAGTCCATATCTAAGATATTCAATATAAAATGTATCGTAAAGTGTTGTTAAATCAGTAGTCAGCGTGACATCTGTAAGCGCATATTTCCCCATAATAGTTGCTGGATAATCCTGGCCAGCAAGGAAATATATATAAATATCCATACCCCCTAAAACTCTTTCCGGCCTATAAGACCATGGGAGATTGGCAATATCATCAACTCGAGCTGTTGAAAAGAATTCTTTTCGGCTTGTATCTTGCATAGGATAACGCACAACACCGATATTGAACGTCATTGAATCTATATAATATAAATTAGGAACATGGAACTTTTCAGTATTAGCCGTTAAAGTTAAAGCGGTTTTTGTAAAATAGGGAATAAGGCGCAAATCAGTACCTTTATAGTCCAACAAAGCATTCAGAAGATAAAGACCATCAGATATTTGCTCACCATCTGGCGTCTGAAGCTGCCTACTTACTATTTGAGATAAGTAAAAGGCTCTTGTTATGAGCTGTAATGCGGTATAAGCCATGCGCCTTACTCCTTTTATCTATAGCGTGAAGTAGAAGCCTGCGACGTTAATTGCCACGGCATCACCAGCATTACTAACTTTATAGTTAATTGTAGGTACGCCTGCCACTAATTGCGCCATCAATAAACTCTGAGTTGTAACAACAACTGAAGTTACTTGGCCTGTAATAATCACCTGGTCTCCCGTGACGTTGCCGCCCTGCATATCCAGCACTCGACTTGCAGCACCAGGAGTAAACGCTGTATTAATCAATGTCACCAAGTTCGTTACAGCTGGAACCCATTTAGCAAGGCTCACACCAGCATAAGTAGTTGACGCACCAGCAGTTACTGCTGTCGCCTGCGGGGCATCAAATAAAAATAGACGCAAGGAAGTATCACCGGACTTCCAATAACCTTTTAGGAAGTGCACTGAAGCATCGGTAACTACATACCCAATCAAAGACCAGGCGCTATAGCCAAAAGGCATTAAAGGACCAGTCAAAGACGTTGATAGCATTGCACCCGTTGCTTGTTGCGTTACAGGGTCGCTGACTAAGTACACAGCATAGACGGTGCTTAACACCAATACGCCTGTATCGAGCGCATTTAAGCCTGTTGTAGTAGCATTGATTGTAACAGCACTGCTTAATGTCATCTGGAATGTACCAGTTGAGTCAAGACAGCTGCCTGCCGCGATATCCAGTCTTGTATTTGGCAACGCTACGTTATTACTAATTCCTAAGCCATTAAAATAAAATGGGATGAACGAGCTGTAAGGAAAGGCCTTACTGGTTTGGTTGTTATCTACTGACATGATTATGTCCTCTTAATTTGTTTGAGTTACCACCTAGATTTCTAGGTGGCCACCTTAATCTTTAACCAATTACAGCGGGAATATATAACGCAGGCTGTTTTCAGCAACTAATGTGCTTCCCCAAATACTATCTCTCACATAAGCTCTGTTATTCATACCAAATTGACTACCGAAATAATGGCGAATTGACGCGCCGGAATCAGGGTCAGTCATATTAGAAGTAGTGAAAGGAGATTCATCAGGCAGTCTTGGCATTGCTAAATAAAACTGGTCGCCAGACATCAAACAACCAGCGCGATGACTTGGAACCGGAGTAACAGTCATGCCAGCAGTGATGGTGGCGTTTAAGTTTTGGTTTTGGTTCTGTGCCCATACCAAACCTACGCTATTAATGGTTTGGATTTGAACTGTTACAGTTCCTGATACAGTTGCAGCATCTGCAATCGCTCTAAATTGAACTGGTTGTTGAGAAATCTTATGACCAATAAAGGTTAAGAATCTCAAATTAGGCTTACCGCTTACGCCGTCATTAAATTGGAATAAATCTCCAGCTTTAATGGCATTAGCATCTGTGCCGCTTGTTGGTTCAGTAAAGGTAATTGTAGTTACGTTAGCGCCAGTTGGGTCATTGGTGCTTACTACTGTCATAATGTTATTAGGCGCAGCGGTATTACCAATAGTACCTGATACGTGAGTAGGAAGAAGATTTGATTCATACCAGTCAGTATTGCTGAAACGCCCCAATTCCCAAGACATAGCAATTTCGTTATTTCGTGTCATTGCGAATTGATTCAGACCTGTGCCAACGATTGCAGGAATGTTTGCAACTGGCAAGAAACCTACCATTTTATGCGTAGCAGCACCAAAATCTTGGAAGTTAGCAACAGATTGCGCCAATTGCGTGAAAGAGTTGATAGGAGTTACGCCATCACCATAAAAACGGAAAGGGCCAGAATTAACTTGTGCGACTCCGAAATTAGTTGATTGAGGATCGTTATCAACAACACCAGAGACAAAGTTTTTCAAAATATCTGATTCAATTAAAGTTCCAAGTTCTTTTACAGCAGCCATACCAAATCTGTCCATGTAATCACGAACGTTAAATATGAACTGTTGGTCTGTATAAGCTGCTGCAACGTTAGCTGCTTGCGAGCATATTAAAGACTGAAGTCTTTGAACAGATGGTTGTTCAGTGATAACAAGGCCTGCGTAAGAAATATAACGAGGAGTGGTATCAAATGTTACTGTGTCGCCTAAATTGGCAACCAAATCATTGAAATTTTTAAATTTCTTATTTGATAAAGAAATACCGCAAAACGAGTTTAATAACCAGGCCAGTTCAGCTTTTTGATAAGTCTGGACGGTCTGGAGAATATTGACGGGTGTAGAAGTTGCCATTGCAAGTCACTCCAAAGAAGATTAGTTGGAGACAACGGTTACAAGGCGCAAATAATTAGGTCTTAAACAACTTCCTAAAGTCTGCCACCGATGCATCGCCGCTATCTGTACCAGTATTCGGAGATGGTTTTAATCGATTCATAGGGTCTTTAGATTGTTGATCTTGAGCCAAAGCTTCTTGATTACGTTTAATAGAAGCACTAAGAGCTTGCATGGCTTCATTTAAAGCGTAAGGCTGACTTTTAGCAAGAGTAATTAGATTAGCCAATTTGTTTGGATGGTCTGTTACTTCCTTGATAATATCCGCCGTATTTTCCAGATTATTAGCCGCCAGAACAATCTCTGTCATGCCAGAATTAGGAGAATAATCATAGTTATTTAGCTTTTCCTCAATACCAGGGTAACGCTCTTCAGCGGCACGCATTTTACTGACAAAGCCTTCAACTTGTTGAGCTTGTATTTCATCTTGTTGTTTTTGTTTGGCTTCGTTAATAAAACTGGCTAGATGCTGGGGCAATTGTTGAGAAATTAATTTTTGAATGTCTTCTTGAGACATTTGCGGCATACCGCCTAAACTAGAAGGTGCTTGCTGCTGGGCCTGTGGTGCAGCCTGAGCTGCTTGCATATTTTCTTGTTCTTGCTGCATTAAAATCTCCCTTTTCGCTTTTTCGTAGGCCTTTTCCGCGGCTTTCTTTCTTTCCCTTGCAACAATTTTTTGAACAGTTTCACTGTCAAAAGTTTTTGAAACATTGTCTTCTGGTGCCGCATCTTCGCTTACAGCATCTACTTGGGGTTCTTCAAGCAATTCTGTATTAACCGTATCACTCATAAAATCATCTACCTTGTCGACTTTATTTAGGCGGAGTCACCGTAAAAACAATGCTATATCGCTGCAAAGAAACGGCCAGTTTGTCGCTTGGCGGCGTTTAGAAGGGCTATTATGAAATATCATATTTCAATAATTGCCCTATTCGTTTTATTATTTACTTATTATTGAAGCCTGTCAATGGTTTACTTGCACGCTTTTTTAGCCATCATCTTTTTAATGAGCGCCTTGTCTTGCGCTTCATCAGAGTGCTTTGTTTGTTTGGGTTTTTTAATTTCTTTTTTTGTCTTCATTTCTTTGGCCATTATAAACTCCTTGTCGGGTGAGTTGTTTCTAAAATGGAAATAAGTGCTTATTTTTTCTTTTTTATATCATCTTTATTAAGTTTTTTAGTAATAACTTTATCATAATCCTTAACAGCTTTCGGATTAAGGGCTTTGCCTTTTGGGGGTACTGTCACAGCCTTAGGCGCCACTTTGCTTTGTGGGTCTTTTTTTGATCTTGCAGCCACCTGACCAACAGACTTTTTCCATTCTTTTTCTTGCATTGCCGTCATTGGAGCAGCGTATTTTTTATCAGTTTTTTTCATTTAACTTTACTCTTAGAGAGGATTTTGTTTGCTTTGGCGTCTATTTTTTTCTTAGATGATTCGGAAAGCCTTCTTTTCTTTTCCATTTCAGAAGCGCGCGCCTTTGCATTTGCAGCATGCGCACGATCTGGCATGGGATATTTTTTCTCTCCTGGCAAACCAAACTCTTTTTTTGGAATGGCTTTGCGTGCTTTAGTAGTTAAGGTAGCCATGATTACTCCTTTCTATCATAGAGTTTGGAAATTATCTTAGTGCGCTCTTGTTGAGATGCGCCTTCTGTTTCCTTGTACATAACCTTATGAATTTGCTCTTTGGTAAAACCATCTCGTTCTAATTTGTGTATATTGCTGGCTTTATCAATATGAGCCATTGTTAATTTGTATTTAGTTGTAGACATTATTCCTCCATATCCTTGTTAGATTTAGAATGTTCAAACTTATTAATTTCTAAAAGATGTTTATGAGTATCTAAATGGTCTTGATGCTTTCTGCTCTGAATCTCTGCCATTTTAGTTGCTGCCTCCAGATTGTGCACCTCAAGAGAAGTATTCGCTTCTTCCAAACGAACCGCAGAATCGATTTGCCCCTGAGTAACCTTCGCTTCAGATTCGATAATTTTTGCATCAGCAAGCTCCTTCTGTGTTGCAATCTTAGCAATCTCTATCTGATTCTGTATCTGATTCTGTTGGGCGTCAAGCTGTAATCTCATTTCCTCTAATTGACCTTTTTGTGCAGCTATCTGGCCATCCATATCAACCTTTTTCATATCAGCCTGAGCTTTAATCATTCTTGGGTCGTTCTGCATGGCTTGTTGCTGCATTTGCATAGCTTGCTGTTGTTGTTGCTCTTGTTGTTTAATCCACGCCGGAACTGCCTCTTGTAACTCATCTGCGCCATAAATGGTTAGGTTCTTGACAAGGATTGGCAAACCCATAGGCGAGTTCATAAACTGAGCAAATTCTTGGGATGCCCCCATAAGTGCTACTATTTGCTCTAGGGCTTGATTCTTTTGAACGTTAAATGACACGCCAGGCTCAATGTTTACATGAATTGCGCGCTCTTCGTAATTGATAGTTGGCTCGCCTTTAGCATTGATGCGCCTATATTCTTTATCACCATGGATTGATACAACAGGAATGGTTCTATCGCCTATCAAATATTTAGGCATTAAATCTACTGTAGCATTAGCTGCTTGCTTAATTGCGGCTAGATATCCCATGATATAAGGCATTGCAGCAGCATTCCCTACCGTTGCAGTCTCAATAACGGCCTTTCCTGAGAGGTCGGCATCATTACGCCCAAGGTTACTGGCAAAAGAACCTAAAATAGTTTGCGTTGTAGGGTCTGATATTTGAAATGCGCCCATTACCTCTGGTGGTGCGGGTACATTAATAACTTCTCTAATTGGCTCCTGAATAGGCTGGTCGGGATTATTCTCATAGAATGCATTTACAACTATAGTACTAGCATCCTGAATATTATTTAGTGCCTCAATATAATCTTGCTCTTGGGGCAATGCTTCTTTTTTAATAATAAACTTATGTTGAATTTGATTTTCAAGATAATTTGCTAATGTTTGCATTGCAAAGTTTTTTAAGTCTTGAATCCCTCTTGCATGATAAATATATGGAATAGACATCTCATATGTGCAATTAGAAGTTCCCTCTGTAAGAACAGCCGAGTCTCCTTGAACATATATTATTGGCAGGAAAGTGTAATCGGTTTCGATGTAATCTAGAATTTCTTGTTCATTTAGCCTGTATCTGCATATGGTTTCTAGGTCTGTCCATCTAGGCTTACCCACTATTACAGGTATTTGCTCTATATATCCTCTGGCATTCCAATTCTCATTCAGAAACTCGTAGTTCTTCATAGTCATAGTTCGACCATCAGAAAGCTTAACGATTCTGGTTTTTTTTCTTTTCTTTTCGAAATAATCTACTACCAACAATACTTTTTGATTCTGCGCATCTTTATAAGACCAATTAAACCCTTGTATATTGCCGCTATCTGCATTGATATTTTGGGTGTAAGTAAGTCTAGATGCATCGTTATCTGGATATTCTCGGCTAAAGTCATCGTAAGTCATGGGGAATATTTCAAATATAAATTGCCCATCTCCTTTATGACTATGTCTTGCCATAGGGTCATATCCAACCAACGTTGGGTCGAAGCACTTTTCCCAAAATATATTTTGATTAAAACTCATAGGGGTTGCGTAATCGGTGTAGACTTTGAATGCGGAAAAGCCGCCACTTAAAGTGTCTTTATAAATCTCTGCTGAAAATGAGTTCTTGTTTGCTTCGTATATAATGTGTCTTATATGACCCTCAACAACATCAATAACATCTTGCCCAACAGGAACGCCTTCTGCAGGACTTACTTCAATGCTTGGTTCATGTTTAGCAAATTCCCCCATAAGTCTAGCGATATAGGCAGGAAGAATGTTTGCCTCAACAACAGGCTTCTTGAGTTGTCCTAATACAGTTTTTTGCTGTTCAGAAATTGATGACTTAAATACGTATTTTCGAAAATCATGATATCTTCGGTTATTATCGTTCTGATATGAGTAAGATGTAGCGATATTTTTCTTAATTCTTTCTAAATTTTCTTTATTATTTACCGAATCCTTGACCGCCATACAAGTAATCCTTAGCTTGACGCAGCTTTTTATTATTCTGCATTATATTAGCAGCAATCTTACCTGTTGCGCTACTATCTGTTAATGCAGATGCTGGTTGCGCGAAAGTAAGACAAAGTGCATCTGCGCAGTCCGGAGAACGAATTCCTCTTTTTTTCATTTCTGCCTTTTGCTCCATCACCAGACGTGAATTTGAATCTATTTTATAGCGTATGCCGCAAATATCGGCATGCAGGGCGTCGTTGTCAGGTATTTGGCATGGCATATCTTCAAGCCATTGTTTTAAAAGACCCCACATCTCTGAGCGTTTATTAGAATATATTTTTGCGTTTAGTGGTGTAGAACCTGCATTTACTGCAATTACTACTCCCTTATGCCCCAGTTCAATGAGTCTATCAAATACACCAGCACCCAACCCACCAATGTCCACGAACACTTTCTCTGGTTTTTCTCTTTCAATAATTGAATGCACTATACCAACTATTTCCATAGTATCTTTCTTGATATAGTGCTCTAATCCAAATGCAACACGTCCCTGGCGGCGGATTATAGCGGTTCTATCATCTCCAAACCTGGCTGGGTCAACGCCCATAACTAGTTTTCCTACTTTCTCAGCTTCGCATTTACGGGCTTTCATTACCAAATCCGAACCAATGTAACTATCTTCCCCAGTTAACTGAAATGCTTCTGTAGCGTTACATGGATATTCCTGGAAGAACGCCCGCTCACCATCGATGCCATTTACTGCCAAGTCAGCTATCTTAGAGCGCCTCCATGCAAGCTGTTCTTTAGTAAGATTGTATTGCTCTATGAGAGACTCTTCTATTTCAGTGGTAGTAAAATCTTCTCCGGCATCTTTTTGGTATTCTTCTTGCCAAAACCATGGCACAAATATAGCGCGGAAGTCAGACAGCCCAGCTTCGGCACTTTGCCACATTTGATGAAAATAATTTCCAACTCCATTTGCCGTAGACTCTAGAATAATCTCTGTACCAAACTCTCCGGGAACAGCCTGCATAATACCTTTGGCATGCTCTCCGGCATTATTCCAGAATGCACATTCAGAACCATGAAGCAGTTGTATGGTAGCTGAACGACCAACCGCCTTGTTCTCTGCTGTGCCAAGCTTGTAGCCAGAGTCTAAATCTCCGAATATAAGCTCTTTGGCGTTACTAGTGCTTACTTGTGGCTTGACTAAATAAGGCGTGTTTTCATAATAGCGCTGCGCCATTTTATAAAGGTTCTGCGTGGCATCCAAGGCATGCGTTAGAATAAATGCTTGCATGCCAAAATTATGGGACACTTTATGGTAAAATCTACCGCCAACACG
>CAISKC010000286.1 GCA_903885895.1 uncultured Legionella sp. | reverse complement strand
TCGGCCAAGAAAAGTGCTACAATACAGAACACCATTTGAGGTCTTCTATGCGGAGACTCACTCTACCGAGGGTGTTGCACTTCAATGTTGAAAGGGCGTCCTTTGATTGTTGTACATTCAAAATTATTCTAAACGGTTATGCTATGGTAAACAATAATATTAGTTAGATATTGGGTATGCCAAGCTGTCACCAAATGGTATTAGGACTTACGCAAAACCCCGATCTCTTCGTTGGATTTAGTATTTAATTCGGGGTTTTGCGTAAGTCCTATGGGATAGATAGGTCTGATAATTTGAAATCACAAAACAAATTTTATGATCATGGTGATAATTTATTGATCACGAATTGGTTTTTTGTTAAGCTATTACTCCAATTTTGCAAACAACAGAAGTCTAGAAACCATTACCATGCCAATCAATAAGCCCAAGATTACGCCGGGGCAAGGATTGCTGTTACTCATAGAGTATTATCAGGATGATTTACAAAAACTTAACCAATTAAAAAAACTGTATCTCAGTGGTGCCAAAGATGGGGACCGTTGCATTGCGATTTGTGATGCTTTGTTGGATGAACCCTTATTAAAAAATTATGATTTGGTGATCGATGAAAAGAGTATTGACACTGATCCAAGTCGTCGATATTTCGAAACGCATTTGGCGTATCAAACTCTGAGGCATCAGCTTTCTGGTATTCACCTCAATGATATCTATCATCTTTATCAGTCTTCTCAGGACTTAGTAGACAAAAGTAACGTGCCGTCTGAGGAACTAAATACCATTAATCTGGTGTTAAAAGGAGAATACGTTCGTCCATCCTTTAAGAAAAGAGAAAACTATCAATATGATTTTTACATCAAAAGATTGAAAGAGGGATCTGTTTTTCCTCAATTTTCTGATGCAGAGCGCGAAAAAATAAAATGGATTGAGAGAGTCGTTTATATGGGGCTAGTCAATGGATGGCAATTTACTGATATGCCATTGGATATATACTATACAGGACGGTTTGGAGCGAGAGAAAGAGGTCGTGTTGCGCTTGTTGATGCTCAACGGACTACGCGTAATCAGAGCTTTGGTTTATTAAAAGGTCATATGCCTTTGGCTGTAAATGATATAGCTTGGTCTGATACGCCGTTCAAACATATGAAATCTGTGGATTATTCGACATTTGATTCAGATTCTGAAGTGGTGCAGGCTTGTTTTCAACAATTGGTTCATCCTTTTTCTAATTCTATTTCCGGTTGTTTTTTGGTACAACTAAGAGTTTTGGCGCGATTACACAATAACAATAAACCGAGTGTTTTCACGGAATCTTTAGAGGCTTTTACTCAGTGGCTGCGTTTAAGTGTATCGAGCTCCTTATATTATAGCGGTGGACATTCTTTGTATGAATATGCTGCTGTGCTTGCGATGCCAGAGATACAAGAATTTTTCCAATATATGCCAGAATTTTCTAAGCTGGATCTGGATAATATTTTCTATCATGGTAACGAAACGGCTTTTGATGAAGCGTTAGAGGCTACATTAAAATACAATGCAAGGTTGTTGAAGATAAATGCGTTGCACCGTGAGCTCTGTGAAAGCAGAGATGCTTTCTTTGGAAATGCAGGGCTAAAAACATGTCACTCTCCAGTTACGGTGTCTCCGATTGATGTGGCAGGGGTTCATGATTATCTAGAAAGCATAACATCTTCCTGCTGAGGTTCTCTTGTACCAGGGCGAGAGCATGAGTGACACATAAATAAACTGAGAGAGCGTTACTCTCAACCAATTTCCAATTTACGACGTCCTGCGTCTTGTCCTCGGGATCTAGGAATTGAGCAAAATCCATGGATCCCGCGCATAAAGCGCGGGACGTCGGCGATTAGCGTTATTTGTAGCCACACATGCTTTCGCTCTGTGAGGTTCTCCCATTCCTTATTTTACGGCATAATGCTATGTTATTGTTTGTGCCAAATTATCAGAGTTTTTCGTAAGTTCTGTGTATGTGTTCAACAAACGCTGTCATCTCCGCTTAGGTGGGCATGACACAGTTCTTTCAATACTCTCTGTTTTTTAATAGAGTGATGAGCGATGCATCAAAAAATAGAACGTTACTTTATGGGGATTGTCTTAGCATTCGTCATGGCTGCTTTGCTGTATCCGGAGTTATTTGTTGTATTGAAGCCCTTTATTTCTGTAGCGCTTGGTTTGGTGATGTTTGGGATTGGCATGACCATTCCTACGACGTGTTTGGCACAGACGTTATTGAAGCCCAAGCGAGTGTTGGGTTTGGTGCTGCTACGCTATGTCGTGATGCCAAGTTCAGCGTTATGTATCTCTCAGATCTGTCATCTCACCATCTATGAAACAATGGGATTATTAGTCTTAGGCGCAGCACCGGGTGGTATATACCCATGATCTTTCAAAATGCTT
>CAISKC010000285.1 GCA_903885895.1 uncultured Legionella sp. | reverse complement strand
CTTAGAAGTTTTGAGTTTTTTATGGCCATGTAATAAAACAGATATTAAAAAAGTTTTAACTAAAGAATCACCACTACAAGCATTACCCCTACAGGAATCACCACCACAGGATGCCCCATGGTTAAACCGATATAGAGTTGGCGCATTTTTTTCTATAGCATCAGCTATTGCAGAGGTAATAATTTTGCTTGCCTGTGATATAGCAATTAAAACAACATTGATGTGGGCTGGTGTGATTGGATGCCCGATTGTTTTAGGTGTTATCGCCGCGGTTGGTTTTTATTTACTTTTCGAGCCCAATAGCAACCAAACCATCTTGAGCGCTACGGTATAGTTTTTTTGTAAACTAACCTTCATGAAAAGTGTAATATAAACAGTGCTTTTATTAGGCAAGAATGGCATTCATAACAGCTGTTTTCCAAATTTTATCCCAATCATTTGATCCAAGGAAGTGTAATATAGATAGTGCATTATATCGATTCCAGTATATACTGTCGCTAATTGCATTTACTACCAGGCACACAAGATGTCAAAACATTACCGCATTGTTTTCGAATGCTATGAATCGTCCCCAGAGGCTCAACAGATTTTATCAAAAACAGTTATGATGGCAGGCTCGGTAGATAAGCCAGAGGATGTGTTTAATTTTGGATTCGCACATGAAGAACAAATTAAATTAGTTCATTCTTGCCAAGATGCGCTGCTCAAAGAGCAAATTACGCTGATTGAATCCGTGGTAGATTGTTGCCCTAACTGCCCTGACAGAAATCTAAGGAAACATGGAAAAAGGCTGTCTGATTACCATGATGTTTTTACCGATCATAAACTCACGATAATTAGAAAGCGTTGCCCTGACTGTGGTTATGAGCCAGGATCAACGATAAAAAATCTTCTTGGACATTCTTTATCCGCTGATTTGGTTAAACTACAAACGGAGCTTGGAGCCAATTATACTTACCGCGAAAGTGAGCAGCTTTTTTCAGCATTTTCCAGGTCAAAACGGTTCATTAATAACCATGACCGCATTAAGCATACTGCTGAAGAGGTAGGCGACCAGGTGGGAGCATTACATCAGGTTGAAAGCACTGTAGCCGCCACTGGTGCAGCAAAAGAGCTTATAATTAATGTTGATGGTGGCCATATCAACACTATCGAAGAAGGGAAACGTAGCTTCGAAGCTATGACTGCAGTTGTTTATCGCCCCGAAGCATTAGTGAGTAATGACAAAGGAACCCGTAACACCTTAACCAGCAAGCACTGCGCAGCCTCAGCTCTAGACGATGGGCAGAAGCAAATGATAAATAACACGATTGTTGCCGCCCTAAAGCAGGGTTTGTCTCCAAAAACAAATGTGACGGCACTGTGTGATGGGGCTGATAATTGTTGGCAGATCGTTGATGCGCTCACACCATTATGTGCATCAATAACTAGAATATTAGACTGGTTTCACTTGAGCATGAAAATTCAAAATATTGCATTGCCGGAGCAACTTAAATCTAAGCTAATCCGCATTAAATGGCATCTCTGGCGCGGCAAAACAGACAATGCATTAATAAGACTGGATGAATTGATTGCTATTTCTACAAGCACCCACAAGCCCCGTATTGAAAAGCTAAAAACGTATATAAAAAATAATGCTGCCAAAATAGTGGATTACAGAGCACGTCAAAAAAATGGACTTGTTTTTACTAGCAATCTTGCCGAGTCAACCGTTGAAAGCTTAATCAACCAGCGATGCAAAGGACAACAACATATGCGCTGGTCCAGGGAAGGGCTAGAACCATTACTACAATTAAGAGCTGCTATTGGATCAAATGATTGGGATAAAAT
>CAISKC010000284.1 GCA_903885895.1 uncultured Legionella sp. | reverse complement strand
TTTTATTGAGAAATTTGCTGCGCGCAGTCGTCCAGCTTGAGACATCGCTACGCACAATGACTCTTCAGTAAATAGTTGTTCGACTCTTGAAAACAAGAGGTCATGGTCGCGCGAGTCCACATGAAAGCCTTCAACGCCATCTCTGACAAGTTCAGCGGGTCCGCCAACTGGTGGCACGATTACGGGAATACCAAAAGCCATTGCCTCAAGAATAGTCATCCCGAAGGTCTCGATACACTTATCAACTCGAGTAAGATTAAGTACTAGAGAAGCCTGCCTATAAAAGACAGTTGTATCACTCGTACGAGTATTGATTCTGAGGTTTTCAGGCAACAACTTGTTCAAAAAGTAGCGATCAACCACTACTAAATCATCATTAAGCACTAGATTAAAACGTATCTCGCGCTGATCGATGAAGGAAGAAGCTAGCGTGAGGAACTCAGGTATACCCTTGTAATTCCTTAGCGAACCAATCATCAAAACATTAAAGAAACTTCGACGATGATGTGTATAAACTGAAGAAACGGCTGTATTAGCGAAACCGATGTCGAGAACGTTATGCACACGTTGTTTTGGAACACTAGGGATAGGCAACGCTTGCATATGCGCATCCGAAACATAAATATTTAACGCTGATGTCAGATGCGCCAAACCTGTTAACAAACACCTCAGTGGACCTGAGGTAAAGGATATCTCATGAATGTGATAGATTACACTTCTTCCAGTCAGCTTGCCATAAAGCGCTGCGCCAAAGGGTAATAGCGTGTTGACGTAGATAATGGCTTGTGGGGAAATTGACCGGTCAAGGAGCAATTTAAAGAAAAGTATCAACTGGCTTAAAAGGTAGGTAACCAGAGTTGCCATAGGATAGCCGGTACGTTTGTACCAATAGCGCGTAGTTGGCAGGGAGCAGTGTGTCAGGCAGCCATTACCATCACTACCGATGAAGAGCCTGGCCTGTTCGCCTGCCTTGGTTAAAGTGGCTATGGTGGAGAGCAAAACTCTGGGGCTGCCTGAAGAATCGTTGAGCAGGTGTACAAATACTATCATTCAATTGTCACTTTGATTAGGTTATAAACATTAGGAAAATGGGCGGATTAACGCATTCCAATAAATTCCCAAATACACTTTGCGTCGTACAGCACTGATTTTGGATTCAGAATCAATTGCTTTATGTTTTTCATATGGTTATCACGCCCGCAACAACCTAGTCATATGCTTTGGGTAAAAATTTAATGAATTTAATTACTTATAATAACCAAGAGAAAATTTAAGGCGCATCACAAGCGGATATATCATCGTAAAAGTTTTTTCCCAAAAAGAATTTTGAAAAATAATTTTATTTGCATAAACCATCTCTTCTATGAAGGCGCGCCTCTGCTCATCCGACCTTTGTTCCATCTCCGCCAATGAGTGTGAAATAGGGGTATTAAGCACAAAAGCTAGATCAAAATACTTTTCGTAGTTCCTCATAAAAAAAGTATCTGTTCCATAAAAGCGGAGCCTTTCGTCATATTTATAATAGCGAAATACCTTTCCTACAATTGACATACCGCTATTAATTGCAAGCAAGTTTTTGCTAGCAAACGCACCCGAGCTTATCTCCGCAAGTCGTTTCCCTCGAGAAAAAAATCTACTCCCTGGGCTAACCAATACACCCTGACATTCAACTTTTGGCAATATCAAAGCCCACTGATGAATCTGCGCCATTTTCAATTCTTCAAAATATGAAGTTGGTAATGTTGTATCTTGATCTAGCAAAGTTAGATACTCATCCTCAGTCACTTTAGAAGCTACCTCATTGTATATTTGCGAAAGTGAACGATTTTCTGGCGTATGGATATATTGAACAGATAGCGAACTATGCAGTCGCTCATATTTACAAATTGACAGTTCACTTACAATCGGGGAGTTATCCCAAATAACCAACTTACATCTATCACCTACTCGATTACCATAAGTCGCAAAGTAGTCGGCTATTGAGCAAATCGTGGGGGATTCTCCCGGAGACATTTTGTAAAGAACCACAAGAAATTTGCTAGCAACATTTCGATTCATGGCAATTCAACTCCAGCCAAGGGATTAAGTTTTAGTTTGTTACGAAAAATTATGAGGTGGAAGCGGCCAAACGATTTGACATCAATTTATCTGCCTCTAATCTACTTACACCCAAAGCTAAAAAAATAAAGAAGAGGTACTGAAAGGTATAAAAAATACTTTCATGAAAAAAGAACGTATAGCAACTTGAGGCTGAATATGCAATCAAAGTTAGCATAAAGGTCCTAAAATGAATGTTGTATTTACAATTAACTTGCAGCGACGATATAAACTCAATCGGTTTTAAAAATATGCGGACGATGAGAGTAATGTAAACAAAAGAAAATGCCCAACCAAAGGCAATCAGTAACGTTATTATGCTTGAATCTGAGGCAAAATTTCCTTTCGAACCAACATCGCCGAATCCCATCCCCAATGGTTGTTCAGCCATCATTATCGGTACTAAAATATACTCATCTAGCCGATGTAAACTCGATAAATCATTCATTGCGAAATCGAAAAAAATATTAATGAAGGTGAGCGACACAAGTGATATTGGTAAAAGAAAAAATGCCATTTTTTTGTGATTAATTGTAGTTAATTTGTAGACCACACCGATGGTTGTGATGCCTAAAACATAACCTAACATCCAAACCCTTACACCCGAAACATAGGTGAAAGACAGAAAAACCGCAAAAATAAGCACCGCTACAAGTTTTGAGCTTTTTGACTTACTTAATGAAAAATATAGTGTCAACATAAACAATGCAAATAGCATCACTAAGGCGTACTCCAATGGAGTAACAAAAAGCCCCATTGCTCTTAATTTACCATCACGAATATAGTTAGCTTCCCCAAATGAAACACCTTTATCTAGGTTGGAAAATTTATCGTAAACCCAAATTTTGTTAGGCGAACCATCAAAGGTAATGTAGTCATATAAAGACACAACACCATGCACGGATAGCAAGATTAATATTGTTAAAGATATCCATTTGAAACTTTTTATTGACGCAGGTGGCAGATTGCAAATTAACAGATAAAAATACAATGGAAGCATAAAATCTCTACCGTTTTTCATCGTATCTACAACTGACTGACCGTTATATACTCCAATGAAAATGCCGTAGGCCGTCAATATTATTGTGGAAAACCATAGTCCTTTATTTTTTATCTCAACTTTAATGAAAATGCGCTGAAGAAAAACCCAACA
>CAISKC010000283.1 GCA_903885895.1 uncultured Legionella sp. | reverse complement strand
TCCTACGGTAACATTGTAATCCGTCATCGCTAATCTCCTCGGTTTTTATTGTTGTTTCGCAACTCAATAGTACCGAATTTTAACGATGACGCTAATACTTCTTGCTCATCTTGAATTTACAGCAGTATACGGACTTAACCTACACAAGAGTCCATCATATGATTAAAGAAATAGTTTCTGGAGGCCAAACTGGTGTTGATCAAGCTGGGTTTTTTGTTGCTACTGAATTAGAGCTCCCAGTTGGAGGTTACTGCCCCAAAGGTGGTATAGATGAAGAAGGCATGTGTATTTTAGATCGCTATCCTTCTCTGCTTGAAGCAAGCACACCTGATCCAGATGAGAGAACTCGCCTAAACATAGACCACTCTGATGGAACATTGATTGTTGTCCCAAGTTGGCCACTACCTTCTCGCATCAAAGATGGCACAAATCTAACAATCAATTACGCACAAGAGCAGAGCAAACCTTATTTCATTATTAATTTGGCTGAACAAAACAGTGTTATTGATGACGTTCAACAATGGGTAAGAGAACATCATATTGAAAAACTTAACATTGCCGGACCTCGAGAATCTAATAGTCCTGGGATCTATGAGCAATCATGTGGTCTCTTTCGAGAATTGTTTCCTGCATTAAAATCGTATCCTAAAATGTCTTGTTGAGCGTTTATTTACTCAGCTCACCGGAATCATTTTAATTTAATAGGTCGCCTTTTTAGAAACCAGAAAATCACAAATGACTTGAGCAAATTTATCTGGATGCTCCAATGAAAGCATATGCCCTGCCTCTGGAAAAATTGTTATTTGTGAATTTGGAATTAAATCTACAAATTTCATAACGTCTGCAGGAGGACAGATTCTATCTTCCTCACCAGCGATAAATAGCACAGGTATTTTAATATTTTTAAAACATTCAGCTTCAGACTTAAATGCACATTGCGCTTCAAAGTGTCGTTTGAAGCCTATCGAAGAGTTCGATTTAGGTTCTTCTTTTGATTCCATCAACGAGGAAAAATTCTCTTCTAGAAATCGATCTGAGAAAACCCATGGTAATCCTAGTCTATCAATGATACTGTCTGCCAAATTTAATTCCATTAACTCAATGAGAGTTTCTCCAAGTAATCGTACGTGCATATTTATATTGGGGTAGCAGACACAGCCAATCATTTTATTAATTTTGTTAGGATACTTTTCAGCAAATTTTGCTGCGATTTGACCACCCATCGAATAACCTATCAAATGTGTTTTTTCAAGTTGTAGTGCTTGCATTAAACCCGCCACATCATCTGCCATCATTTCTATACTGTAAGGGATGTCAGGTTGATCTGATTGACCGACTCCACGGTGATCGAATTGGATTACTTGAAAATATTGAGCTAATGCATTGACCACTTGAGGTGGCCATACGCTTTGATGATCGCCATTCGCTCCACTAATTAAAATAACTGAATGGTCTCCCTTGCCTGTTATTTGATAATAAAGGGAAATATTGTTTGAAATTAATTTTGGCATCGTTATGTACCCTTTTAAAGATTACATTCAGTATAATAAAAAATGCGGATCTTAGCATTGTTCGTGCCATTTCACTATCAATGAGCACACCGTAGTTATTAAAAATAATTAGCTCAATAGTCTTCTAGGGTACTCATGATAAAGAAACTATCCGTGTAATATTAATATTATCCAAAAAAATACTGTCGTGGGAAATAACTATCATGGCACCTTGATAAGCGGATAGCGCATCTTCAATAGCTTTGATCGAGCGTAAATCAAGATGATTTGTAGGTTCATCAAGGATAATAAGTTGTGGCGGAACTTTTGAAAGAAGGCTTATCGCAAGACCCGCGCGAATGCGCTCCCCACCACTTAAATCTCGGACTTTCTTTTCCGCATGTATATTCCTAAACTGCATGGAAGCAAGGGCTGCATAAGCTTCTTGTATCGTGGCAGAAGGGTTAATATTTTGGAAATTTTCGACTAAATTGAGTGATGGGCTAAGAAATTCACATTGTTGGTCTAATACACGAATAAGTGAAATGCCCTGTTGAATCTTACCTTGCTGTGGTTTGAGATGACCACAAATTAATTGGATTAAAGTTGATTTTCCAGCCCCATTTTTTCCGATAATGGCAATGCGCTCAGGGCCGTTGATAGATAAATTGAAACTCTCAAAGAGCGGCTCTTGATTGGGATAGGCAAACGTTACATCTTCAATTGTGATAACCTGTTTTTGTGTTGGGACAGCTGTTGCAGATAGGTCAACATGAATTGACTCTTTGATTTCCAATTTAGCTTTGGTTGTTTGTAATATTTCATTTGCTTGTTGCATTCGTTGATGTTTGACGAGTGTATGCCGTCCCAATGTTTGTCCACTTTTATTTTTCATCGCACCAGCCAATTTTCTATCGGGCTGACGACCAGAGCGATGGTCATCACGACCCTTCTTATGCCGTTGTTCATGCTGTTCTCGCGTTGTTTGTGTAGCAATGGAAACTTGCATTAATTCTATTTCAGCATCGAGGATTTGCTTTTGGAGACTTGATTGTTGTAAATTTTTTTGAGTTTCATACAAATCATAATTGCCACCAAAACGATGAATACCTTTGTTTGTTATTTCAACAATTTCATCCATGGTATTTAAGAAATCTCGATCATGGCTCACGATAATAAATCCAGTCTGACTTTCTTGAATCCATTCGATTAACACCTGCTTCGATGTACTATCAAGGTTATTTGTGGGTTCATCCAGTAGAACAAAATCAGCTTTGATCAACATCATTTTGGCGAGCAATACCTTGGTTTTCTGACCACCACTTAGGGTCATGAATTGATTATTCAATATACCTATAGGTAACTCTAGGCGTTGAAACAGCGAAGCAATGTCTGTTTCTAATGCCCAATCATCGTTGATAACTTCAAAATCATTTTCAAGCATTTCCCCCTCATGTAATCGTTGTAATGCTTGCCATTTTTCTTGAATACCGAGTATTTGAAGGACTGAGTATGTTTGTTCTACTTCTTCTACGTGTTGTGGGCAATAAGCGACTAACCCATTGACAAGGATATTTCCTGAATGGGGTTGCAAGATGCCGGATAATAGCTTTAACAGTGTTGTTTTACCAACACCGTTATCTCCAATCATGCCATAACAGCTCTTTTCAAATGATAAATTTAAATCATCAAATTGAATGGTTGTATTGGGGATGGCATATGAAAGATGATTGAGCGTCAAGCGCGTGATATGGGTCATGATAAATCTCCAAAAGAGTTGCAGAAAAAACCAACAAGGAAGATTTATTGACGCATCGGCGTTGACTCCTAAGAAAATAGACAATAAATTGTACAATAATCATTCGATAAAAGTCAATACTTACGTTGCGAAACGAGAGAGCTACATTTTATCGATGGAGAAGTGGATTATACAAATAAACAATATTTCATGATCAAAACAATATGACGACTCATCTTCGTCAACCTGGAAACCACATCCAAACTGACGGATTAACCTTGTTTGTCACAACCGTTTTATGACAATCTGGTACTAATCAGGTCAAATCTTAGTTGAGATGTGATAGGATTTGATTACGCACAATAACAACTTATCATCATGAATATTAGACTGCTCAAGAAAAAAGACTGGCAAGTATTCAAAGCATTACGTTTAGAAGCATTAATTCAGCACCCTGAAGCATTTGGTTCATCATTTGAAGAAGAATCAGAATTAACCGATGAGGCGTTGCAGCACAGGTTTAGTACCTGCGATCTTTTTGGCGCATTCGTTCAGGATGAGCTAATAGGTTGTGCTGGTTTTTTTATTTATTCTTCTGAAAAAATGTCTCATCGTGGCTGTTTATTTTCTATGTATACAAAAAAAGCACATCGAAATTCTGGTGTTGCTGATGCATTAATCAAAATAATTATCGCCCATGCAAAAACAAGCGTC
>CAISKC010000282.1 GCA_903885895.1 uncultured Legionella sp. | reverse complement strand
TCGAAGCCTTAAAGCATGTGCCCAGGCTTCGAGACAGCGCTATCGCGCTTCCTCAGCCCGAACGGAGCAAAGAATATGAAATTATTCTATACAAGTTCGTGGGGATACATCAGCTCTGGATGACGTGGTGCTACCATCCTCTTGAGAGACAAATATCTTCATAGGCCTTGCGGATTTTTTGGGTTTTTTCCGTAGCAGCTTTGATGTTGCTGGAAGAAGCGCCTTTGGCAATGAGTTTATCAGGATGATGATGACTGATCTGCCTACGGTAGGCGCGTTTGACTTCCGCTTGTGTAGCGCCATGTTTTATATTCAATACAGCGTAGGGATCCTCCATACTAGGATGATATGCCGGAGGAGGTTGTTGTTGATATCTGTGTTGATGCTGGTTTTGGTGTGTTTGATTCTGATGCTGATACTGCGTCTGGTGTTGTTGCCAGCTATAATACCATGGAAAATCGCGTGCAAAGGCAGCATGTTGATAGAGTGGTGCAAGTTGTAATTGAGAAAACATGATGTTGAGAATGGCGACTTTTTTCTCAGTTAATTGCCCTTGTTTGACAAAGCGATACTGCGTATCAACAAATAAACGCACTAGAAATGGTTTGTTATGAATCATTTTATACATAGAATGAAGTTTGAGATCGAGATTGAATTGTAGAGATTTTCCTTGAGAAAACCAGTGCTGAGCCAATATTGTTTGTTTGGCATTGAGCTTCATCTGCGCCATGACGTCGTTAGCATATTCAATATCTTGCGGAGTAACTTGACCGTCTGCTTTGGCAAGATGGCCTAAGTTGGCAAACATGGTTTCTAAAAAAATACGACGTACTTCTGAGTTTTTTTCGTTATGGTAATGCCAAAAAGGATGAGAGAAATGCAATTTTAGTCCACGGTCAAAAAAACTACCGATGATGATACCGAAAAATGCACCAGCCGGTCCTGCCATGAGAAAACCAAAGAATGCACCAATCAATTTTCCCCACCATGAGTTACGGGTGAGTAATTGATATAAACTCATTCAAACTCCTCATTAAGAACGTCATTTTATTGGGTAATGAGGGATTATAACCTGAGAATAGGGTATAATCCTACCCTGTTTTATAATGAGTGCTATATGAGAAAACTCTATACTTTGGTCATGTACTTATTAGTACCAGCAGTGCTCTTGCGTTTGTTGTGGAAAAGTCGACGCTTACCAGCTTATCGTCATAGAATTTCAGAACGTTTTTCTATGTGCAAAATCAAACCGGTTGATGTGTGGGTCCATGCTGTTTCTTTGGGTGAAGTGGTCGCTGTGACACCGTTGGTGGAACGCATGCTAGCTAAGAATTTACGGGTGTTGATCACGACTATGACGCCAACAGGTTCACAACAAGTCTTGGCGCGGTTTAAGTCGCAAGTTTCTCATCAGTATGTCCCTTATGATTTACCAATGTGCTTGCAGCAATTTTTTAAGCAAGCTCAACCCAAAATTGGCATTATTATGGAAACAGAATTGTGGCCCAATATGGTGCATCAAGCGAATTTGGCTCATATACCCTTAGTCTTAGTGAATGCACGGTTGTCGGATAAAGCGTTCACGCACTATTATCCCGTGCGTCGGTTTTTGAAGGCGATGTTGAATGGATTCACTTGGATAGGGACACAATCTGCTTTAGATACGGAACGGTATCAAGCCTTGGGTGCGTCGCAATCTAAAGTTATGATGCTGGGAAATATGAAGTTTGATGTATCGATACCGCAGATAAATCAAAGTGAATTAGATCAACTGAAAGCTGCTTGGGGTACGCACCGTCCTGTATGGATAGCGGCTAGCACGCATGAAGATGAAGAGCTGCAATTACTCGCTCAATTAGCACGGATCAAAAAAGCTATTCCAAATATATTGCTAGTATTGGTACCTAGGCGCCCAGAACGTTTTCAAGATGTCTATGCTTTGGTAATCCAACAAGGCTGGAAGGTAGGGTTGCGTAGCCAACCTCAGAGCATTCAGACTGACAATGATGTCGTCGTCATAGATAGCATGGGAGAGTTGATGCAATGTTATCGTTTGAGTGATTACGCTTTTGTAGGAGCCAGTTTGGTGCCAATCGGTGGGCATAATGTTTTAGAACCTATTGCCATGCAAGTACCAGTATTTTGTGGCCCTTATATGCAAAACTCCAAATCTATTTGTGCTGATTTAGTCAAAAATCAGGCTTTACAACAATGTGTTTCAGGGGAAGATTTGGCCGATAAACTTATTGCAATGCACCATAATATCGCCCAACGCACGCTGCAAATTGCGAATGCGTCGGCCGTATTACAAGCAAATCGCGGAACGGTGGATCGCTACTGGCAGAAAATTGAAGAAATTTTAGGGTCTGTTGATAATTCGCTAATTTGAGACAAAATAGTACGTCATCTAGAGCGCAGAGAAGGCGCTCCATGATGATGTGGCGAGACTTTTTCTCTCTCATTGATGTTCTGCCGGATTACGGCCCTTTGGGCCTCCATCCAGGTTATGTACTACTAATCCCCATGACTTTGACGTTCTTTGATTTCAGACAATGTTTTACAGTCAATACACAGGGTTGCAGTGGGGCGTGCTTCTAAACGACGTAAACCAATTTCGATACCACAAGCTTCGCAGTAACCAAAATCGTCATCTAGCAAACGTTCTAAAGCATCTTCAATTTTTTTGATGAGCTTGCGTTCTCTGTCACGAGTGCGTAATGCTAAACCAAATTCTTCTTCTTGAGTGGCACGATCGGAAGGATCAGGAAAATTTGCTGCTTCATCTTTCATGTGTGTGACGGTGCGATCGACTTCTTCCATTAAAGATTGGCGCCAGGCCAGTAAAACTTTTTCGATATGAGAAAGTTGACCTTCATTCATATATTCTTCATTAGGCGATTCCTGGTAAGGTGTAACGCCCATATAGCTAACCTGGGTGGTGTCATTTTTCATACGCTACTCACTTTCATATTACGTTAACGTTCTATTATATACTTCGCTCGGTCACAATTTAAAGCTTTTTTCTGCCGCTGCATATTCTTGGATGCCCCTGTCCATCTTGCCAGCTTTGGATATCTTGATAACTGTGCTGTGTGAACAAATCATGGACTGCTGAGCCTTGGTCATAACCATGTTCTACAAGGAGCATGCCTTGATCTGTCAAATGGTGATACCCTTGTTGAATGATCGTACGGAGTGCGTCTAAGCCATCTATGCCACTTACTAACGCAGAATAGGGCTCAAAACGCAGATCGCCTTGTTGGAGATGCGGATCATCGGAGGCCAGATAAGGCGGGTTGGCGACGATGATATCAAATTGTTGCTGAGAAAATGCTTGCAACCAGTTGGATAACACAAATTGTATAGAAGGTAATTGGAGTAAATGAGCGTTGCGCTGTGCAATAGTCAAGGCCTGTGCAGATTGATCACATGCGGTGATCTGCCAATGAGGTCGTTCTGACGCTAATGCCAATGCGATAGCACCACTTCCTGTCCCCAAATCTAACAAGGTATATGGGTGTAAGGGATCGGTCAAAGCTAAAGTGCATTCGATAAGTAATTCCGTTTCTGATCTTGGAATGAGCGTATCTTTGGTGACGTTTATTTCGAAAGTCCAAAATGAGCGTTGTCCTATGATATAAGCAATCGGCATCCCTTGCTGACGTTGTTGAAGCATCGTTTGGTAACGGGTGCTGTCCTGCTTAGATAGGCATTGTTCGGGATGGGCATAGAGGTGTGCGCGTGGAACATTTAGTGTGTGTTGTAGGAGAATTTCCGCAGAACGGATTGCTTCAGGCTGCTCAGTAAGGTATGCGCTGCCATAGGCCATAGCAGTTTTAATGCTATCCATCGTTTTGCCCTAATTCTGCTAGTAATTCTGCATGATATTCGCGTTTTAGTGCATCGATGACAGGGCTCAAGTCGCCTTCTACAATCTCGGTGAGATGATAGAGTGTGAGGTTAATACGGTGATCGGTGAGACGCCCTTGGGGAAAATTATAGGTACGGATCCGTTCTGAACGGTCGCCGCTGCCGACTTGCAGTTTTCGTGTGAGATCTTGCTCTTGTTTTTGTTTGGTTTGTTGTGCAGACAGCATCCGTGTTTTGAGTAATGCCATGGCTTTGGCGCGATTTTTATGTTGTGAGCGCTCATCTTGGCATTCTACAACCAGGCCAGTTGGGATATGTGTGATTCGAATGGCGGAGTCTGTTTTATTGACATGCTGACCACCAGCACCGGATGCTCGGTACGTGTCGATGCGTAAATCATCAGGATTGATCGCAATATCATGAATGGCATCTACTTCTGGCATGATGGCTACGGTACAGGCTGACGTGTGAACACGACCTTGAGATTCCGTAGCGGGGACACGCTGAACGCGGTGAGTGCCCGATTCGAACTTTAAATTAGCATACACATTTTTACCACTCACATGCGCAATGACTTCTTTGAATCCGCCATGCTCCCCGTGATTCGCTGTGACGATTTCTGTTTGCCAACCCTGTGTCTCGGCAAAGCGTGTGTACATGCGAAATAAATCGCCGGCAAAAATGGCGGCTTCATCCCCACCGGTGCCGGCTCGGACTTCCAAGTAAATATTACGTTCATCGTCTGGATCTTGCGGAATGAGATGATACTGCAAGTCCTCATCTAATTGCGCAATACTTGCTTGCGTGGTGGGGAGCTCCTCTTTGGCCATGCTAGCTAGCTCTGGATCATCTCCTGCCAGCAATTCTTCTAAAGATGCAAGTTCGTTCTTAGCTTGGCAATATTCTGTATAACATGTGGTAATTGGCTCTAATTGTGCATATTCTTTGGAGAGATTTTTAAATTGCTCTTGGTCAGAGATGATATTAGCTTCAGATAACAAACGACTGACTTCTTGAAAGCGTTCTTGCATTTGTTGTAATTTTTGTTCAAGTGATATCTTCATAAGATTGCTGCGTATTTTGAAACAGATAATGTGCCAAATCCAGGATTTCATCGCGTTCGTCTAATGCTGCTTGACGTAGGCCGATAGTAGGAATATGGGTGAATTTTTTGATTAAACGTTGGCTAAACTCCAACATGACTTCAAATTGATTGGTACCGTTGTTTAATTTTTGCATTGCGCGCTGTAATTCTTGTTCTGCTAATGTTTGCATCGTACTTCGGTAATCGCAAATCAATTCTTTAGCGCGTAAAGCACGATGGTTGTGCATAAAAGTTTGTAGTTCATAATTGATGAGCTTTTCTGCATGGAGTGCAGCGGATTGTCTTTGTTGCATGCCTTCTTGGGTCAAACACTCTAAATCATCGATATTGTACAGCGTCACATTGGAGAGCTGACCAACCTGGGGTTCAATGTCTCTGGGTACCGCTAGATCAAGCAAAAATAAAGGCTTGTGCTGCCGTTGTGCCAAAACGTTACGCATCATCGTTACAGAAATAAAGGGATAAGGACAAGCTGTGGCAGTGACCACAATGTCTGCGTTAACCAAAGCTGTATCGATGGCTTGGATGTCAATCACCGTACCTGCATACTGCTCAGCTAATTTACTGGAATGTTCTGAGGAACGGCTGGCAATCGTAAAAGTGCGACATCCTTGTTGATGGAGATATTTGGTGACCAAAGTGGCGGTTTCACCTGATCCGATGAGCAATACGGATAAATTGCTAGCATCCGGGCATTGTTTCTGAATAAGCTTGGCACCCGCAAACGCTACGGATGTAGCATGTTGGTCAATCCCACTTTGATTGCGAATCCGCTTACTAGCTCCAAATAGGAATGGAAAAATTTGTCGTAGATTTGATCCAATCGTGCCATGTGCTTCAGCGTGTTGAAACGCTTGTTTCATTTGCCCTAGAATTTGTGACTCTCCGAGCATCATCGAATCCAAGCCACTTGCAACGCGTAGCAGATGTTTGATGGCATCTTGGTCGTTCAATAAATAAAAATAAGCCTGAATTTGCTCGAGTGTTAAATGCCAATAGTTGGCAAACCAGGGTAATAGCAAGTCTGGATTTTGAATATCACAATAGATTTCAGTGCGGTTGCAGGTCGATAAAATGATGGCTTCATTGATAACAGGTAAATCTAATAAAGCGTCTAGTAACACTTTTTGCTGTTCGAGAGACAGTGCGAGTTTTTCCCGAATTTCAAGCGGGGCAGTTTTGTGATTGAGGCCGCAAGCGATAAAGACCATGGTACCAGTATATGCAATGGAATTTGTAGAGTATAGCGGATCTTAGGGCAAATTTATACATTTTTCATATTCTCAGTCTAGACGGTACGATTTTATAGGTTTTTAAAATAGTACTACGCGTCATGCTCAAGAAATATCCGTTTTTACCGTTAATGCTTACAGCAATGTAAAAAAAGGAGTGAAACTATGGAAATTATTTTTCATGGTAGGCATGATAGCGAGCAAGCGACGGATAGTTTATTAAGCATCATTAAATTATTCTATGAACGGTATCAGGTCGGCCATTTTCGCGAGATGCATTTGTCCATGACTTTAGTCGATGAGCAAGGTGCAGACGTAGAGTTGGTGGATAGTGACACGGATGAGGCCTTAAGAGTTTCTGAAGTCTATCGTGAAGGACAAGCACGGATCAAACGCCGGAGTCGCCCGAATTTGAAATTGGTAGTAAACAAGGAGACGTGATGAACGGGGCGAGTGATTTACGAGCAGGTATGCGTTCTATTTTAACAAAAGGCGGGAAGGATCTTTCGGCAGGGGCAGCAGGGATCACGGGTAATATGACTACAGCATTAGGTGTGGTCGCGAACAATTCCGGCACAGCTGCGTTGGCAATGGTCGCTGTGGATGCCGGAGTTGAGGCGCTACGGTTAGGATATGCCTCCATTGAGGATCATAAGCGCGTAGATAAAGAAGCCTATGATTTATTTGTTCAGGATTATAATACAGGTACTGTGAGTTTTTTTTTACCCACTAATCCAAGTGAACGAACTGGAAGTCAGCGTTTTTTTGATCATTTTATTCAATTATTTCAAAATCATGAAAACGGAAGAAATAGTGATTTGTTTCGCCGTGCGGGTATTCACTATACGGATAATGTAGAAGCCACCAAACCTGGGATAGTACGAAGTAGTACGATTCGAGGTACTTCCTATTCGCTCATATCGTCGGCAGCCGTGATTTTCGCTGGAGAGTATGATTATGCACGAGACGAAGATTCTGTCTTAGATAATGCACGGCATGGTAGCGATCTGTTTTTAATTGCCAAATTACCTATGATGTTGGAGCAGATTTTTTCGTATAAGTCTCATGATCCTCGGGAATATACGTTAACCACTGGAAAACTATCCCCGAAGGTGCTCCATCGGTTAGATTTGGTACGTTTCATGACGCTCGTGTTTGCGAATTTATTGATAAATTTGCAACATGCTCCCGATCTGGATAGCGATGCTCACATTCCATTGAATGATCCGGCTACTGTGGCATTATGTGAGTCAGTCAAAGAATTGATAACCACGATTCGTTTGTACGAATCAGGCGAAAATCAAGATTTATCCTATTTAAATGATCTCTATATAAAAGACATGTTTTTTAAATTTCTGGATTTATTGAAAAGCGAAGTGGAAGATCTGCAACTTGGTTACCAATCGAAAATATTGAATCAGTTGTCACTCAGTGATTTGATTGCTCAATGTCATGGGATATTGCAAGGAACGAATACATTATGGTTTCAGCTATTATATCTAGATAAACCCCTTTCGCGAAGAGACCAGTTGCTTCTTTTGGTGAGAGAGTTGTCTAAAGCATTGGATAATCATGCTGATTTTTGGACTCAATTACCTCAGATATTCAGAGAGGCTCGTATATCTGGGGGTGTGCCCAACATTGCAGGATTGAATGCACCCTATTGTACTGTTATGGATTTGATCGGGTTATTTGCTGCACTATCAACGGAGCAGCGTGAGGCAGTTTTATTAAAATTGCCTGAAACCTATGTTGGGATCAAGGGTTTTCTCCAGCAATTAAACCAATCTTTTATTGAGCCGTTGAAAGAAGAGTTGCGTTTTATATCTGACAATGCCACACACGCTTTTTTGTTGAATTTGATAGCCCTTTCGGCTGAAAGTCGGCCGCCTTTTTTACGCGAATCCTCAAGCAATCCGCCACGTCCTAGTGTCAAGAAGCAATTGTCAGATTTAAATGATGCGCAAATGCAGCAAAGTAGTACGTCTCTTGCGTTCACATGGGGCGTGTGGGATTGTTTTGCCGATCAACCAGAAACGTCTGCAGGCGCTAAGAAAAGGACGCCTACTAGGACTCCAACAAAAAGCAAATTTAAACCAGACACCATTCTTCTGCAAAGAGCTATGTTGAGTGCAGAATATGGGTTTCTGGATGCAGTACGAAGTGTATGCGCGTTGCAAGAACTATTAGCTAGTAATAAAAGCTTGCTATTACATTCGGGTATTCGCAGTATGTTGCGAAAAGTCTTGGTTTCTTTAAGAGATAGAGAAGTCGCTCTCAAAAATGCTATACAGCGATTGTATAATCACGTTAATACGCAAGATAAAATCCATCCTCAAGAAAAAGATGGCGACTCCAATAGGCGCAGACAATATATTTTACATGCATTGTCAGAAGGGAAAGGATTGGGCCATCGTTCTCAATATGTCAAAGACGAGATTGACCGTACCATCACAATTTTAGATTCTCCTGAGTTTACCGACAGAACTCGTCAAAGTATCGAAACAGAAGTGGCTAGCGTCATGTGTGTTTCCCATGCGGAGTTTGCAGCAGAAAAAAATCAATTGCTCGCTGCTTTACAATTGCCAGTTTTACCTCAAGTGATTGTGCAGCCAGATATTAGGCAACGGACTGTGACGAGTTCGGTGGCTCAGGCTGTTGCTGACTCTTCTCAAAATTCAGTTCAAAATACGCGCGGTGAGAATGGTGTGGTCAATACAACGCCAATCCGATCATCTTCTAACTCTGTGCCGACACAAGGATTAGAGCAGCCTAGCACGATTGACGCTCTACTGCCTGATGCAAATCTGCGTCTGCACATGTTGCTGCGAATCATGCGTGCGGTCAGTGCTTTTTTATTGATTGTGGGATTGTTAGTTCTGTTATCATTAACATTCGGTGCGCCGTATCTGACAGTTATTGCGGCTTTGACTACGCAACAAATTGCTACGGGCACGTTGCTTGGGTGCATGAGCTCGGTAGGGGGTGGCGTTGGATTAGGTTTATCCTATTTTTTCAAACCTGCCGAGGCAGGCAGGCTATCGGAAAATGTGAGTACACCTGTAGCAGCGGCACAGTTGTAGATTGGTGAGCCTTGTTTTAAAGAACGCAGTGTCTTGAGGTCTATGCATGATGCCTAGATTTCGAGACCTGATGTATCCC
>CAISKC010000281.1 GCA_903885895.1 uncultured Legionella sp. | reverse complement strand
CCTTATTAGTCAATATTTAGAAGTCCCAATGGAATGTCTTAAAGTTAGTTTACGTGACGATGACAGTTCTCCAGAAAGCAACTTATGGATGGCCGAAGATGCATACGGATACCTTGATTACGATCCAACGTGTTCCAATGATGGCCGAAAGAAAATTCTTATTGTCGACGATATTAACGATTCTGGTGCTACGTTAAATTGGATTAAACAAGATTGGCAATCAAGTTGTATGCCCAACGATAAAGAACGTTGGGGCCAAGTATGGCAATATAGTGTCCGTGTTGCTACACTAGTAGACAACGAAGCAAGTGCAAGTGAATTAAATGTTAGTTATACAGCCGTCGGCCTAAATAAAGCCGAAGAAGATTCGTGGATTGTATTTCCTTGGGAAAATTGGTGGACTAGTTAATTTGTGACTGTTTTAAATAATTTTAATCTAAAAAAGAAAAGTAATTATAAGTCGGTGGCATTACTTAACATGCCAAAGATTGGACTTAATAACCCACCAATGGCTCCAGCATTACTACAGGCCATTGCTAAAGACCTAGGCTGTCAAACTTCTTTTCAAGACATAAATTTAAGTTTTCAGCAATGGTTTAAAAATGATCACGCAATACTTAACGACTGGTGCGAATTAAGAGCAAAATTAAATGATACCATTGATCAAAAACTTATAGAGTTTACAGAATCATTAGATCTCACTGAGTTATTTTCAGCTAACATAGTGGGTATTAGTGTGTTTAGTACACACAGCGTTGAATATACAAGTTGGTTTTTAAATCGTTATCGTTCTAAGATTCAAGGCAAAATTGTCATAGGTGGTGCTGGTGTAAACATAAACAACTACGGAAAAAAATGCTATGATGCTAATTTAGTTGATTACTATGTTATTAACGAAGGAGAACAAGCCTGGCGGGCTATTTTAGTTGACAGTTTACCTTATCCAGGAGTTAATTCTATTAATGCAGGGTTATCAGACTTTTTAAATGTTCCTGTTCCTGATTATACTGATTACTTGTTAACTGAATATTTTAATTCACAAGTCTATGGTATTACCATCGGAGTTGAAGGCAGTAGAGGATGTGTGCGTAACTGTACTTTTTGTGATATTAGAAGTTTCTGGGACAAGTATAAATTCAAAAATGGTGTTGCGCTAGCAAAAGAATTAATTGAACTTAAAGAAAAGTTTTCTGTTCAACACTTTTTCTTTAACGATAGCTTAGTCAATGGCAGTGATAAAGCCTTTAGAGATTTTATACAAACTGTAGCAGAATACAACAAAACTCAAACAGATCCTATTGCATGGAGTGGCTACTACATTGTTAAACCCGCTGGCACTTATAAACCCAATGATTGGATAAATTTAAAAAATAGTGGAGTGAAGAGTCTTTATATAGGAATCGAAAGTGGGTCCGAAAGTGTACGAGATCATATGAAGAAAAAATTTAGTAATAGCGATATTGACGATGCTATGAAAAATATACAATTATATGGTATTAGATGTACCTGGCTTATGATTATTGGATATCCGTCCGAAACCGAACAAGATTTTCAAATGACATTAGACTTGTTAAAACGCTACCAATCAATGGCGATCGATCGCACCATTGATACTGTGGCACTGGGTATGACCATGGGTATACTTGATGATTCTCCATTGGCTAGTCTTAAAGAAGAACTGCATATCGTATCTAGCATAGGTGGTGTTGACAACGGCATTTATTGGAAAAATGATAACGGAGATTTTAAAACTAGAATACGGCGTAGAATTGAAGCTGAAGAATTAATACGAGAGTTAGGATATAATAGCTGGGTAGGAGATAACGATGTTATTGCTTATTTTGAAAAGAAATTAGACGAAATAGAAAAAGGTGTAGTACAAATAGACGACTTCTCAGAGCATCATGGTTAAGTTTAATTTGTACTTTAATAATAATGTTGTAGGTCCTGCACAACAAATAAACATAGGCATAGATCAAAAAAAATTGGTCACTGGAACTATGCCTCTAAATAACATTGACTTTGAATTAGAATTAGACAACGGGT
>CAISKC010000280.1 GCA_903885895.1 uncultured Legionella sp. | reverse complement strand
TGCCAGAACATATGAAAATCAATATACGGATTTAATGATTCGTTGCTATATTATTAACCAAATAAATCGCTTAGGATTACCTAAAAGCGAAGTTGTAAATTAATTTTTTTTGAACCCCCTCACCCTAACCCTCTCCCCCACGCTGCGCGCGGTGGAGAGGGGATTAATAATTAGAAAGTCTGCAACAACGCCGGGTCCGTCGTGGATAGCAAAAATGGCAATATCTTAAAACTCAATCGATATGGCGCGATTCGCAGAAGTTACCATGGCACGCAATTGATTCAATTCGAAGAGCAAAAGCGCATTTATCGCAGTACCTACGTCGATCTAAATGATAATAATTACATCGCCATTGATACGTCATTTTCCATTGCTTTCTGTGTGTTACTCGGTCAAATCATTGGTTACAAAGACAAATTTCCTGGATCCTTACCCTCTTATGAAACCATTGCCGTTGATATTCTATTTTCGGTTGATGCCGTGCATGCCGAGGGTCATTTGAAACATTATATCGCGCAGCATCTAGATGATTATATCCAACGCGATCCCAAAGTAGTTGCCGGCTTAAAACAATATATCCAACATGGCAAAAAAATTTTTATCGTCACCAATTCAGATTATGCTTATAGCAAATTACTCTTAGATTACGCTATCACACCGTTTTTGGAGCCTGGAGAACATTGGCAAGACATCTTTGAATATCTCATCACCCTATCAGCCAAACCACGTTTCTTTTATGACAAACTGCCCTTCCTGGAAGTGGATCCCAACAGCGGTCAAATGAAAAATATGCTTGGACCTATCAAACCAGGTATTTATCAAGGTGGGAATGCCAACAAATTTACCGCTGATTTGAGCTTGCAAGAAGATGAAATCTTGTACATCGGAGATCATATTTACGGAGACATCTTACGCCTGAAAAAAGATTGTCATTGGAGGACAGGCCTAGTAGTGGAAGAACTCGGGGAGGAGATTCAGGCGCAAAACCAAACGTTGCCCCTGGAGCAAGCTATCCAGCAAAAAATGGCGGAAAAAGAAGCATTAGAACAAACCTTCGTGACCTTACAATCTCGAACCATTTTGCATAAAACACAGGTTGAAGAAACCCAATTAAATGCATTGCATGAACAAATCCTGCAAGTGGATACTCAAATATCGACTTTGATCGCAAAACAAGAAACCTTTTTTAATCGTATGTGGGGTCGGGTATTTCGTGCAGGCGCAGAAGAAAGTTATTTTGCCTATCAAGTAGAACGCTATGCTTGTGTTTATATGGAGCAAATCAGCGATCTGCTTTCTGCATCCCCTTTTTCTTATTTTCGTGCCCATAAGAGACCATTAGCTCATGACTTCGTCTAACGCTTTAAACATCCAAGACCTCTATAAAACTTATACCTCGGGCGTGGAAGCTTTACGCGGGATTAATTTATGTGTCAAAAAAGGCGATTTTTTTGCGCTCCTGGGAGCGAATGGCGCAGGCAAATCCACCACGATTGGGCTCATCAGCTCACTTCTCAAAAAAACGTCCGGCACGATTGCAATCAATGGGCATGATCTCGACCGACATCCTACGTTAGCCAAAAAATCGCTGGGTTTGGTGCCACAGGAGATCAATTTAAACATTTTTGAAAAATGCGAACAAATCCTGATAACGCAAGCCGGTTATTTTGGTCTAAATCGCAAAGAGGCACAAAAACGGGCAGAAACCTTATTAAAACAAGTCGGATTATGGCAGAAACGCGATGCTATTGTACGTTATTTATCAGGTGGCATGAAACGCCGTCTTATGATTGCACGCGCATTGATCCATCAGCCTACTGTCTTATTGCTTGATGAACCCACCGCCGGGGTGGACATCGAAATTCGCCATGCTATCTGGGAATTCTTGCAAGAGATCAATGAGGCTGGCACGACGATTGTCTTAACCACTCATTATTTAGAAGAAGCAGAACAACTCTGTGATCAACTGGCCATTATTGACCAAGGAATCATTGTTGAACAAAACACCATTAAGAAAGTTCTGCATTCCTTACATCATCAAACCTTTATTTTTGATATCATCGAACCACTGAAAAAACTCCCTGATCTGAGTCCTTTTACTGCGACGCTGCTCGATCCCCATCAAATAGAATTGCGCGTAGACAACCACTACACTCTGAATGAGATCTTTGCCGTATTCGCTCAACAAGATCTCAAGATCCACAGCATGCGCAATAAAACCAATCGATTGGAAGAATTATTTATGGATGTGATTCATCATGAAACATAATGTCCGGATACAATTCATCGCTTTATATACCGTTGTCCGTCATGAAATGGCACGCATGTTTCGGATTTCAGTACAGAGTTTTCTGCCTTCCGTCATCACAACATTGCTGTATTTTTCTATTTTTGGCGCTGTCATAGGTCAACAAATGCGTGAAATTGAAGGGTTGGCTTATAGCACATTTATTGCGCCAGGCCTGGTTATGATTGCAGTCATCACCAATGCCTATTCCAATTCGTCTTCGTCTTTATTTAGTGCACGTTTTCAGCGCAGCATAGAAGAAGTATTGGTCAGCCCGCTCCACTCCACTCCCATCTTAATTGGTTATACCCTTGGGGGTGTGTTACGTGCGCTGTTGGTGGCACTTTTAGTCTTAGGGGTAGCGGCATATTTCGTCGATCTCTCTGTTATTCATTTACCTGCCACCTTTGGTGTCATTCTCTTAATCGCTTGCTTATTTTCATTAGCAGGTTATACCAATGGCATGTTGGCAAAAACTTATGATAGTGTGATGGTGGTACCCACATTCATCCTCTCCCCCTTAACTTATTTAGGCGGCGTTTTTTATTCCATTTCCATGCTACCCCCCTTCTGGCAGCATATGGTCTTACTCAATCCGATTTTTTACATGGTGGAATTATTGCGTTATGTGATGCTGGATCACCCCAGTCACCATGTTGGACTAGCATTAACCGTATTATGTCTATTGAACATAGGCGTATTCGGATTGAACATATGCTTGATGCGGCGTGGCACTGGAATCCGCGACTAGTGATAGGCAATCATCCTAGGATCGCGGACGCGGTCCTTATTTTCTATTTATCCGTTGTTAGCCATAGCCATACACTCATCACTAGAGACGACGCTGTCCTCAGACCCACAGCAACAAAAAAAACGCAACCAGCTATTCGCTGG
>CAISKC010000279.1 GCA_903885895.1 uncultured Legionella sp. | reverse complement strand
TCGCTGTCTACGCTTCGTTCTCTTTGTTACCGCCGAAAACGCAAGACTCGCTACGCAGTGATCTGGTTAATCTTCTGCGACGGGACTTTCACCCGCAAGTTAAGTGCAGCTTGTCCTAGCGCACTGGAAGAACCACCAAAAGTGTTAATTCTGAATTAAGCTGCCTTCCAAAAGTGTTTTTTTAGATGTTTCTCAATCGCGCTCACCATGCCATGTATATCAATTTCACCATTGCTCTTTTTAAAATTGTACTTGCCAGTAAAAGCAATGTGCGCCCAAGCAATAGGTGAGATCCGGGCAAATTTATCAATAATCTCTTGGCTAACACCTTCAGCAAGCATTTGTTCATATATCATATTCAAAATAACGCTGTTATGCGCAATGATGTTATTTGCAACAAGTCTCACAGCATGTGCACTGATACGGTTGTTGACTATTTTCTTCCCTTTGAAAACCCCACTATATATTTTTCGAATGAGTCCCTGCAATTGATGATATGCTTCCGTACGATTTCTTGCTGTCCGGATGGCTTTTCTAAGCGCCATATTATCAATCAAGTTCAGTACGTGTATGCTTTTTAAGAGCTTATTGTACTCAAACAAAGCTTTTTTGAGACCTGTATAGCGAGCAGAAGAGTTTATTTTCTTAACGATGGTGCTTTGAGTATTTTCTTGCATAAGTAAAGACAGCAGAACCCGTAAGATGCCTCGTTTATGTGCTCGAATAAGCGGGACATTAATAACCCCCTTTGGACGAATAACCCCAGTGTAATTATCGATCGGGTTAACAGAAAACAAGTCACTGCAAGCCTCTTTGATATCCTTTATGCTTGGCACATAATCAACATCAATGGAATCCAATATAACAAAATTGAGTTGATTGAGGGAGTGATTATCCCCCGTCACCATATCAATCTGGATATCTGTTTTATTGCCATTGATCACATCATAAAGGGAATGCCCCTCATACTCATTTAACCCGATATTTTTAGCGTTAACCGCAATAAAATTTGCTATCAATGTGTATACAGAAATGCCGGGTGCTTTTCCAAGATATTTTGTTGAATACCGAGATTGAATGGTGCTTTCACTAGTCGGTAGCTTTTGTCCATCAGCATCAGCAAGGGTTTTATTGTCTATCAAGTCCCATAATTTGAAAATAGGTAATGCATGCACAAGGTTGCCTGCCCTGTCGTTTGCGGCGCACATTGTATCAATGCGAATGTAATCCTCTTGGGTTGAACGTAAAAGATTGAAGCTCATATCGGACATGTCAGCCATTTTTTCGGTGCTTATACCGAATGCATTTGCTAAAACACAGGCATTAACGGCGGTTTTGGCGGGTTTTGTCTTATGATTGTACCGTGTTTTCATGTGTGTAAATGCACCCCACATATCGGTGAGATCCCCCATGTGCATCATGATATCTGGAATTTCTACCTGTGGCACGGTACTGAAAAAATTATCATCAAGTTTATCAGAAGCATCGTAACTTAAGCTCCAGTCCTGTTCGCCTGATTTGGTTTCTTTAATTATGAATGCCAAATTTTCACCGCGAGTAATTCTGCCGGTTGTCCTTGTCCATGCGCGATCTAGCTCTTGCAGGACGTCATCTAATCGTTGGTCACAATAGACTGGTATTTTTTTGTAACCAAATTCATTGGCAATTTTTTCTACATTATCAACAACGTCCTCACTCACCAAATCATGATCAATATCACAGTACGTCACGCTGTCATTACAACAGAGTAATCCTTTATCCAAGCGACGATACATCTTATGGTACACAAAAAATTCAAACAAATGTGGGTCAACCTGCTCATCATTAGCATCTTTTTTTGTAACTGCTCATACCCATATGCTGCTGCGCGTCAAATGGGTATGAGAGAAATTTTTTCTTAAACATATTTTCTTAAACATATTGACATCATT
>CAISKC010000278.1 GCA_903885895.1 uncultured Legionella sp. | reverse complement strand
GGTGTTGACAATCGGTGCTACATAACCCGCTTTTCCGCCAAACATGTTATTATAAGCTAATACAATGTCGTTCTGCTCTTCTGGGGAGTCACATTGGAAAATGGTATCTAATCCCGCATTAGGAGAAACAACCGACCGTCGCTGTTTTGCCTCCTCCTCCTCTGCTTCTAAAGCGAGAGCCTGGTTCCGTTTTGCTTCCTCTTCAAGATGATTTTTAGACATAATATTATCCTCAATATATTGCTCATTTAATCTTAGAATACAAAAATCATGTCGTCAAATAAAGCTAGAGGCTGTGTTTGCTTTTATTAGGGGGAGAAGAGGTGGAGTCAAGTAACTGAATAGGCTAACCAAACTACATATTCAGCTTACTGGCATCTGTATCATCTTCGGTTTTT
Source organism: uncultured Legionella sp. (assembly GCA_903885895.1). Taxonomy (GTDB): domain Bacteria; phylum Pseudomonadota; class Gammaproteobacteria; order Legionellales; family Legionellaceae. The sequence goes on along the minus strand of CAISKC010000278.1, from coordinate 1,436 downwards.
CCCAAACTTATTTGATTTACTTGGTCGAGCATCGTTGATAGTTTCTGGAGACGCTCCTGACAGGTCCCTTTCTCAGCAGGGTTCGTTAGAGTAGCTATTTCTCCCTGTGCTGTGTCCATTTCGGAGTTAATCAGATAGGCAAGCTTATCTAGAGTTTGCTTTGAGTAATGATGCAATCTTTCGTCCAATTCTTGGTTTTTATCTGCTACATCCGCCATAAATGCTGTTTTTAATTCGGATTTATGTTGAATATGGGTGGTTGCAATAACAGTTTCTATTCTTTTTTCGGCTTGCATGCTTGCAAGCAAAGCTTGGGAAATAGCCTTTTCTTTCTCTGCATCCATATCACCTTCGGCTACTGTTTTATCATAAGCATACAATGCTTTATGTAGGTCACTATTAGCCTTAATTACTTCCCCCATGGCTTTATTAAGTCCTAAGGTAACTGCTCATACCCCTTCGCCGCTACGCGGCAAATGGGCATGAGCAGTTACGTCCTAAGATAGATTTATAACTAGTTTCTGTAGCAATCTTGTTGCTTTTAGCAGACTCTGTTGCTTTACCGGACGCATCTGTCAATCCACTATTAAGCTCTGTCATAGTATCAAGATGTTCTTGTAGTCGCGAAAACATAGTCGTTCTATGAGTGATTTCTTGCTCGTTTAGAGCAAATTTGGTGTCTTGTTGTGTGCGTATGACTCTTTGTTCTTTATCTTCCTGTGTGACTTGAAAGCGACCCTTTTCCTTTTCACCTAAAACTCTGAGATCTGCCTGTCCCTTATTTTCAATAACTCGTTTTTCACTAAAACTTTCAGCTTGTTGTTGAATAAGCGGTGCTGCTGCGGCAGCCACCTCTGCGGCTTTTTCTGCTGTTCTCCTGTCCATATCTTCTAGCTCAAGAAGACGATTGCGTTGGGCCATTTCTCGATCTTCAGCGTCTTTGGTATATTGATCCGAAACCTTTGTAAAAAACCTTTGAGCTGGTTGCCCCCCTTTCGGAACAAGAGATGCGACTAAAGCTAATCCCGCAAACCCAATACTCATGCAGGCAGTAAATGGGTTGGGGGTTTCAACTAATATTTCTTGTAACCTCGTTCTAACAGTCATGAGAAGTTCCTGCTATTGCAAAGCGTATACTTACAGACTAGACCAAAATTGATAAATATCTAGGGCGTGTCATCAATTAGTTTTTTCGGCTGCAAACCGAGCTAATTTGCTCAAATTTCAGCTTGAATTCGTTAAATAGAGCTGGCTATTCGCCTCATTCAATTTAAAATTTGAGCAAATTAGCTCAATTTTCGCTTCGAAAAACTAATTGATGACACGCCCTAGATTGTAAGTTACTTTTTTCCGCTGTGCGGCAAGACACTCATATTTGATTCTACTGGTTTCATCGTCTCAGCGGTTTCGTTAGAAGTAAACAAACCGGCCTCATG
>CAISKC010000277.1 GCA_903885895.1 uncultured Legionella sp. | reverse complement strand
GTCAAGAGGCTGAGTGGTTTTCCGAGGTGCTTTGCTAGCGCTAATTTTGCTTCAAGGGATGAGCAATGTTTTTTAACATAGCCGGGTAGTAAATTCACATTAACATTTAATGGCGCGCGCTTGGTTTGGGTTTCATAGTCTGGTAAACGAAGGGAAATGACTGTGGATAGTTCGACCACATTATCAGCGGCTTGTTCTTTCGCTGATTTTTTATGATGGTTATATTCACCAAAAGGTGTAGGTGCTGCGACTGGCAAAAATGGCCCATATTCTTGCTCACGGTATTCAATATTAATGTGAGTTGTATCTAAAGACACCAAAATAATAACGTCTTCTCCTGCAAATTGGGGTGACAACTGATAATGAACACTATTTAATTGAACCGTTGCGTCACTTTTTACGGCTCGTTCAACAGGTTCACGTAAGAGAAGACTATAATTCTCCTGTGAGCAAATGCTTAGGGTTGCGTGTGCGGGTAAGTTTGCTTTCCAAACCTGATGACGAGTTATATTTTGCGAGCGATGCTTCTTTTGTCCAAGCTCAACCGCCAACTCAGCTAGACAGGCATTCGCATGGTCTAAAGTTTTTGGCAGATCAAACTTATACCGTGGTTCAACCATTGTTTTAATCGATCGATGGTGTCGCTCCGCCTTTCCTTTGGCGCGGGCGGTCGTTTTTCGTCCACCCTTTCCTCGTGGGAGGTGGGTAAGAACTTGTATCCCAAGTTTTGCCATCACGCGCATGAAAAGTTTGCTTTTGACGAAACTAGCATTATCGGTATATATAAAATCAGGAATGCCATACAGCTCAATTTCATCATCCGTCATTTTTGAAAAAGCATGGTATAAAAAATCAAGGGCGGTAAGCGTATCCTCGCCTTCAGCCAAATAATAACGTGAATAGGTCAGTCCGCTTTTATCGTCAATAACTGAAAATGAAAATAGCCGTCGTGGATCGTTGGGGTGTTGTGACGGTAAACGGTGTAATTCTGATGGTGTAATATCAAGTTGCCAACATTGATTGCTGTATGACGCCTCAAAATGATTGACCGTAGGCTCTGTAAGAATATCATCTGGCGAAATGAGGTAATGATTAAGATATCGATTAACCGTTGTGACTTTAAGCAGACCCTTGGTGTTGACAGGGGAGTAAAAGCGCAGATATATGGCGCAGGTTTGTAACGAGGGAAAACATGTGCAAAAAAAAGCGTCCATGCCGACTTCAGGTTTAACGAATCAAAATGGTGGGTTATCTAAATGTTTCTCCTCGTATTGAGCGCCTCTCATTAGAGCATCCAATTTATGAACATAATGACGATGTATTTGTTTATAGTACTGTTCATCGACAGCATACATTAGTGCATTAATAAAATTTTGTAGTGAAGCGGCGGCTTCATCTGTTAATGCTCCTTATTATTTACGTTTATCAGGCCCATACTGCCGCGCTGCGCTTGCCTGCTCAGTTGTTGTGTTTTTTTCCAACAAAGACTGGAAACAAACACAACAACTCGAGCTATGCAGAAACATTCCACTAAAAAAGTGGCTCATCATTCTCATCCTGAGTTGCCTGGCTAAATGGGTCGTATTCACATTCGCAGGTATGCGTTAACATTTGATCGAAGTACGTTGACTCTAGTGCCAGCGATAGTCCATGAACAAACTTCACCAAATGGAAGGCTGCTTCGTTTGATATATCAGCCGGTAGTAATTGCTGGAATGGTATCTTCATCATTGCTCTCCTGGTTCTGGTTTTATTGGCGTGTGTCTTGAACTAACCTC
>CAISKC010000276.1 GCA_903885895.1 uncultured Legionella sp. | reverse complement strand
CTTTACGGAAACGATCACGTCTCAGCTCATAGTAAGATAGTCTATACTGTGCCTGGGGGATCTATTGGACCAGCATTGGCTTACTGCTATGGTGAATATTGCAAAGCGACTCATGACCCCAAGGATAAAGAACAAAAATCCAATCAGTTTTACTCATCTGTTTTTTCAAAGGCCATGCGAGCAACCGAACTTACAACATCAGGCGGGGTAGCCGTAAACCTCAGAAATTTCGTGCGCCGTAGCAACATAATTGGGTTTTAGTGATTGTGTGAAAAGCTACATTAGAGATGGTGGTAGGCCCACCGTATTCGGCTTTCAGGAGCTGATTACAAACCGCCTCAAGCTGCTGTTGTAAAGAGCAACGGTGGTGAGCGTTGAGGGTAAAGCCCAAGGCAAGTATCTTTGGGTGAGGTATGGATTAAAAAGACGAATAAGGCTGAACCTTTGTTGAAGCGTCGTTAGAGGAAAGTGACATCAAAACCGGAGTCTGAAATTTGCTCCGGGATAAGCTTATCAGTTACCTGATTACAGGGTAAGCGGTGTCCGGCGTAGAGAAGGCGTGAGTTTAATCCGGGCTCTGATGTGGAACTACGGGAAGTAGTCGCTTGAATGCTAAGGAAGAAATTCGATAGGCAAGAACCTATAGAATGAGAGTACCGATGTCAAGAACTATGGCGGAGTCATTCGTAGTAGTGATGAAGTTGCTGTAATGGCAATGGAGCGAAGGGGTGACGTTAAGCAGTCTTATTTAATTTACAACTTGCAAAAGAAGGATATTTTAAATAATGACAAAACCTTTTGATATACCAAAAACTCTGGTGTATGAGGCATACCAATTGGTGAAAGCAAATCGAGGTTCTGCTGGTGTAGATCAGCAGTCGCTAGATGCGTTCGATCTGAATTGGAAGGATAATCTGTATAAATTGTGGAATCGTTTAAGTTCTGGTAGTTATTTTACACCAGCAGTTAAAGGAGTCCAAATACCCAAAAAGCAAGGTGGTCATCGCTTGCTGGGTGTGCCAACGGTCAGTGATCGTATCGGTCAAATGGTCGTGAAACTAGCTTTTGAGCCAAACGTCGAGCCTATATTCCATGTGGACTCATATGGGTATAGACCAGGGAAGTCAGCGCTTGATGCGATTGCTACAACTCGCACAAGATGCTGGAAATACAACTGGATCTTGGAGTTTGATATTAAAGGTCTGTTTGATAACATTGATCATACATTGCTCATGAAAGCAGTTAAAAAGCATACGAACAACAAATGGGTTTTACTTTACATAGAGAGATGGCTTAAGGCTCCAATGCATATGCCCAACGGGGATATTGTTGCGCGTACTTGCGGTGTGCCGCAAGGCGGGGTCATAAGTCCAATTTTAAGTAATCTATTTCTTCATTATGTATTTGATATGTGGATGATGGAATTGCCCCTATCAAACCGGACCACTAGCCAGCCGATTGTAATCTAATAAATTGTCTTGGCGAAAGCATTTTGAGAGCTTTGTGAGGAGCGGTCTCGTTATAGCTATTAAACCAAGATGGTAACTGTTTCAAAACGATTAAAGCACTGCTGGTATTAGAGACCCAAACATAATCTCTTTTAAACGTTTTTACAAAGGCTTCAGCCATGCCATTACTTTCTGGGCTATAGGGTGGCGTCGTACATATAGCAAGTCCTAATTGCCGGCCAAAACGCACAGTTTCATGAGCCACATAGCCCGGACCATTATCAGTTAGCCACTGAATAGACTGTGGTGTTGTTTGAGTCTGAAAACGGTATTCTACAGTCTCGAGCATTAAATCTCGAATCATCTGCCCATCGATGCCTTTTGTAGAAGCAATATATCGCATGGCTTCACGGTCGCAAGTATCGAGGCTAAAAGCAACGTGTACTTGGTCACCGTTATCACACAAAATACTGAACCCATCGGAGCACCAACGCAGATTGCTCTTCAACGTCATCACTTTCCCGGTATGGGTTCGACTTAATTTGACTCTGCCATATTTAGGCAACAACATGTTATGTACGCCCATCAGACGATAAACTCTTTTATGGTTAATCGGCGTCAGATTTTTTACTTTCCTTTGTTGATTCAACATGGCTTGGACTCTTCGATACCCGTAAGTTGGTCGCTCATCAATAATTGCTTTTATTTCTGCAACCACCGAAGTCTCTTCATCTGACAGCTGTGTTTCTTGCTTGGATTCTTTCATTATTAGTTGCTCCATTAAGTTTGAACGAGATATTTCCAAAGCTCTGCTTATAGCTCTGACTCTAAATCGTCCAATCCGGGCAAGGGTTGTCGCGATATTAGTTTTTTTTCTCGTCCAATTTTAACCGCCTCTTTTAGTATTTCGTTATCTAATGTTTGACGGCCCAGCGCTCTTTCAAGCTGTCGAATCCTTTGCTCTAGCTCTTTAACTCGACTGATTGGAACAACTTTTTCTTCGTTTTTCATGGCGATTAATCCCCCCGTCTCCATCAATTTTCTCCATTGAAATAACTGACTAGGCGATAATCCATGTCTTCTTGCTATAAAAGATACCGACACGCCAGGGTGGTACGTTTCATTCACAATCTGCTGCTTCTCATAGGCTGTCCATCTCTTTCGCTTCTGCGTCGAGTGGATTATTTCAGTTATTTCTGTCGCGTTGATCATAGTCATACTCCTAGTATTTTGACTAGTTCTTAGTTATGACTAGATGGTCCGGTTTTTGAGGGGGGCATTCCAGATGACGCTCAATCATGCTAACAAACCGTGGGCAAGATATGCCGATGATGCTCTTACACACTGCAGAACAGAAGCTGAGGCACAGGCGTTATTAGTCGAGCTCAAGCTACGGTTTGAAGAATGCAAACTAGAACTACATCCAACAAAAACTAAGATTGTGTACTGTAAAGATGGTCGCCGAAAGGGTAGCTATCCGAACACAAACTTTAAATTTCTGGGGTATGAGTTTCGCGCCAGAAGTGCGAAAAACGTACAGAGAAATGAACTATTTGCAAGTTTCTTACCGGCAGTTGGAAAGGATACCAGAGTAGCCATGAATGCAAAAATACGTAAAATGAATGTGCGAAATAGGACAGATATGGAATTGATAGACATAGCAAAATGGCTTAACCCCATCCTTCAGGGCTGGATTAACTATTATGGTAAATTCTACAAGACTGCATTGATGCCAGTACTCGAGCACTTTAATGAAACGTTGGTAAAGTGGGCGCTTAGAAAATATGACAACTTGAAATATAAACACCGAGGGTGGGCATTGATCAAGAAAATCATGAAAAAGTCCCCGCGACTATTTGCACATTGGAAGCTGATGTTTAAGGTTGCTTAATGGGAGCGCAGTGAGTTGAGAGATTCATGCTGCGTTCTGCGAGGGGTTGTCGGGGAAGTTCCGATGATCTACTTACCCGGACAAATAAAAATCAATAAAGGCTGTTTGCAGTCTTTTTCGTATTTTTAAATACCGGTTTGATCTAAATACGCATTAAGTATGATGATTTAACCGAGATAAATATTCAGCACCTTATAGGGATCCACTTACTTGAAAGGTGCTGAATAAATAATAGTTGGGCATAAAGAAACTGATGGGTTTCTTTTTAAATACTCTACATTATTCTACATTTTGCATCATCGTCTTCACTTACGTCATCGTAACTTGAATTATCATAAGAACTAGAAGCTGGAGGCTCTTTCTGCTCCAACGGAGTTCCGCTATGTATGCGAACATTACTCCTTACTCTGGCAAAAATGCTCGCATCACACGTAACTGAGTGTACGTTTACAACTGAAACACTTTCAGCTAAATTTTGTTCTAAAATAGTCGCCAATTTCTGCAATGCTTCTTGAGAAAGACGTTCAGTAAAACCTATGCATATGGATTTTACAGTTGAAGGAAGTGCTGCAAAACAAGGTCCTAATATTTCACCAAATCCTTGATGACTTCGTCCATCACTCCAAAAACCACCTGTGGCAAATTTTTGATTTCCTCTTCTCTTGGGCGGATGCTCCCACATGGGTTCAACCACAAATTTTACGTGTGCAACCTGACTAGCTAACGATGGTAGTGCTTTGGGAATAGAGTAAGCTGTATCAAATCCAATAAACATCCCGGATAGCACTATAAATTGTGCCGTTCTTGGAACAGATGAAAACTGCGTTCGTATCTCAGCTTCACTTTTGTACTGCAGCTCCATTACATTAAATTTCATCAATATCTCCAAATGTAAAATTTGGACAAATTCTATGTTAAAAATAAATGATACGCAATATTAATGCGTTAATCGATTTTTGTTTTTTAGGGTGAGGTTCAATCACTCCAAAACTCTTTGAACCGTATGGAAGCAATCTCTGTGTATCTCACGGTATGTTGAATATTTTTATGCCCTAAATAATGCTGAATGCTGCGAGTATCACGCCCATCGTTAGCTAATTTAAATCCAGTAGAATGTCTAAGCATATGTGGATGGATTGGTAGTCCAAGTTTAGCCGTTTCGCCAGCTCTTGCAATGATTTTACGAAATGTGTCTGGCGTCATTGGCGAGCCTCGTTCACTCATAAAAATATAATCTGTATCTGGATAGTTGCGTTGTAGTTGCCGAAGCGCTCGTAATTCTGGCCCAAATAATGGATGTTGAGAGGCCATGCCATTTTTTAAACGGACTACATATAAGAGCCCATGCTTTAAATCAACATGTGACCAGCGTAGAGATACCAATTCTGAAACTCGTAATCCATGCCGAAAAGCCATCAAAATCATAGTGGCATCACGCAAACCGTGTCGACCAGTATTTTTTGCAGCTTGCATTAATTTGTCAATCTCCGCGGAATTCAAATGTTCACGAACTCGCCTAGCACTATTTTTAACTTTTTTAGGTGGTTTCATAATCTTATTTTATAAACTTTCCTGAAAATGATGTTTGGTCTTCATTTCGCAATCGACTAATAACCCGCTTATTGATTGAGGTTCAATTTTCAATCTTTCCGATAAAGATATGCTTTAGGGAAAGTTTTTAGTAGTATACCACCCTAAGATTCGGTTAAGAATTTTATTTCATGTCAGCAACTAATATGCAATTAACGATTCTTTCAGAGGCAGAACAAGCTGCTCTGTATGAATTGCCTGATTTTGATGACGACCAAAGATTGCTGTATCTCAATCTTACCTCCGAAGAGCAAGCGTTAGCACGCGGTCGTTCGAATTTATCACTCAGAGTATATTGCGCCATCCAAATTGGTTATTTTAAAGCCAAACATATGTTTTTTCGATTTGATTGGGATGAGGTTCAGGAAGATATTGATTTTGTTATGCAACAATATTTTCCTGGAGAACCTTTTAACCTAGCCCCTCTTACAAAACATCAGCATTACGATCAATGCCATGCTATTGCAGCACATTTTAGTTACCGGCAGTGGTCAAAGGAACTTGACCCGTTATTATATGAGCAAGTGCATCAAATTTTACGTCGGGATATCAACCCACAATTTATTGTTATTGAATTGCTTGGATTTTTAAAAGAGAAAAAAATTATTCGGCCTAAATATACAACATTACAAACAATTGTTAGCGGCGCTCTTACTGCAGAACGTAACCGATTAGCAGCTATTCTTCGTGAGTCTTTGACGGAACAAGATCAATCCTCTTTGCAAGAACTTCTTTCTAAAGAAAAAAGTGAAACATTATCCGACCTTGCTGATTTGAAACAAGATGCCAAAGATTTCAAACCGAGAATGATGGCGGCTGAACGTGAAAAACTGCATTTGATAAAACCTTTGTATCTATTGGCCAATTCATTATTGCCAAAGTTGAACCTGTCTCATAAAAATGTTCAATATTATGCGAGTCTCGTTGATTATTATACTATTCATGATTTACGCAAGAGATTAAAAACAGAACAAACCTATTTGTATCTTCTTTGCTATATATGGCAACGCTATCTTCATCTTAATGACAATTTGATAGATGCTTTTGATTGTAATCTTGGGCAATTCGAGACAGATCTTAAAAAAGAGACAGAAGACGCTTTTTCAGCGTACGCAGTTAGTAAGCAGTCAGAGCTGGTTACTATGAAAAAAATGGCAAAATTATATGTCAAACGAGAG
>CAISKC010000275.1 GCA_903885895.1 uncultured Legionella sp. | reverse complement strand
GCTACGTCTCGAAGCCTTAAAGCATGTGCCCAGGCTTCGAGACAGCGCTATCGCGCTTCCTCAGCCCGAACGGAGCAAAGAATATGAAATTATTCTATACAAGTTCGTGGGGATACATCAGATCCAGAGTGCAATGAAGAAAATCCTTCGCTACACTCTGGATGACGGAACGTTATGTTAATGATGATGTTCATCTTTGACATATTTCAACATCCACGCCCCAATAATCTGATAAATAGGCAAAATACCTAGTGCCAAATGGTAGCTAGCCAAAGAAAACTCATGCGTATGACCAATTTTGCCAAATATATCTAAGATAACGCCAATCAATGGCTCGGTAATCGCATCGAGCAACGCATCACTGGCATTGATCAATGAAATGACCGTTCCCGCTAAAAACAAGGGATTAGATTCTTTTCCTATTACAAATACAATAGAAAATGCGCCCAAATTAAAGCCAAAAGAAAACAATAATACGCCAAGTAACCAAATAGGCATGGGATGCACATAAATGATGAGGGTCAAAGCTAATGCTGATAACAGCGTAGAATACCCCATCAATGCACAGCGACTTTTTACCCATTGCGTCGCCATGGCAAAGATAGGACTACCGATACCTAAACCTACAAACACGATAGATATCAATGTTGAACTGGTTAATTTATCCAAATGATAGGCTTGCTGTAGAAATGGATTACCCCACAGTCCACAAAAAATAACAACCGGTGAAAAAGCCAATCCACCATAAGCTGTCAATAACCAATTTTGTTTATTATTAATAATTAACAAAATATTCTGCCAAACAGAGGCTGAGTTGTCAGATTCATCATCATGCGTTGACATAGCATGATTAATGGTAGAAACAGGCTTATCTCTTACGTAAATAAGAAATAAAAAACCCAAAGCGATACCTAACCAAGCCAGATCAACCAAACTATGCCGCCAGCCTACTTGTTGCATCAACCATGCCAAAGGCATTTGCCCACACACAGCACCTACCATTGCTGCTGCGACAACAAAAGAAGCCAACAACGCATAATGTTTTTTATCAAACCATACTGCAGCCAGCTTAAAGTAAGCAATGGTAGCAAATGATACCCCAACTCCTGTCAAAGCGCGGCCTATAATCGCTGTATTCAATTGTTCGGATTGTGAAAAAATAAAAATACCCAATGCACAGGTAAAAATGGCGAGACTGGTCACCCACCGTGTTCCATAATGATCCAATATGATGCCTACAAATAGCGGCACAATGAGATAAGTCCAAAAATATACACCAGACAATACGCCCAGACCCAAACCCTGTAAATGGAAAGATTCCATCAACTGTCCGGCCATCACACTTGGAAAATTCTGTAAAATATATTTATAAAATAAAAAAGAAGCACACAAAGCCATCACTAATATGGCACGCAGTGAATGAGACGATGCTGTAAGGGTTTTTGATTGATTCATTGGAGTCTCCTAAGAAAGTAATATCAGCATTGAACTTGCCCTAGAGCACCTCAATCTGACGATCAATACACCCTAGGGTTAGGAGAGGAAAAAGAAAAACACCACATAAAAAAAAGCGACAGCAACAACCACTTGCGAACACATTGTGCAAGAAAAAGAAGCCATGATAGGTTGTTGTGATACTGTCATCATCTATCTTCGAACAAATAAGAACTTGTAGGATAAACAATATTGCGTAATTTTGTCAAGCAAATGGACAGGCTTACGATATAAATTGAGCAAAGCGTGGTGGACACGCTGCGCTTTGTCCACCCTACCTTTACATCGATTTTCTATCAAAAAATTATGCGGGGTGAAAAAAACTACGCTGTCTTCGAATACAAAGCAATTGCATTGCCTTCTGAATCTTCGATAACGGCACGATAACCATAAGGACCGATGCTTTCTTTAGGTTTTAATACCGGCTTGCCATGTGTTTTTACTGCAGTAATGGCAGCATCCAATCGACCTTCTACATTCAGATACACCAGTGGTCCGTTATGAGAAGGCTTACGATCCATCAAAGTTAAACAACCCGCAACACTATTGTCTGTATGAGGGAACAATCCAAATTCATGACCATGTTCGTTTATTTTCGATACTTCCATATCTAAGACAGCTTTATAAAAATGAATAGCTCTGTCTAAATCTAAAACCGGAATATCTACCCAGCAAAAAGTGTTATGAATATGCATGATTGTTTCTCCCTAAAAATAAATTATTCGTGACTGCTTTTTCCAAAACCAGGGGTTGTGTACTGTTTCCCTTCTGCAACCAATTGTTCGAATTGACCTGGATGTTTTTTATCAAAAACGCCAATCATATATTGACTACATTTACGCGCCGCTGCTGTATAGGCAAGTGCAATTTTTTCACAATCCGGGTTGAGATGACTGCGATGACAATTATCAGACATGGATTCCAAGT
>CAISKC010000274.1 GCA_903885895.1 uncultured Legionella sp. | reverse complement strand
TCAACCAACATTAGAGTTTTATCACCATACATTTTGGTTAAAATTTGGATAGATGCCTCAGCACGTCGTTACACTCCTTTGTCCACCCTACACGGCTTTTGTATTATTTTATAACAACAACTTATGATGGGATACATCAGCATCTATCCCCGAATTGGGCAGAATGCCCCAACAATGAATGGATCCACGCCTGCGCGGGGACGACAATACAATTCTATGCAACAACGCCTCGTAAAACGTGGGACGTCGGTGATTAGAGTCATTGATAGTCACACATGCTCTCGCTCTATGATTTGATTTCTTTTTTTTTTATTTTGGGCTAACATGGAATCTATTACTTTATCATGCATTGAGTATTATAGATGGCTAAGTCCACGGATGAATCACCGGACGTTTCTCCAGATCCTAATCAAAAAAATCAAGCCGTAGAATCTGAACATCTTTCGTCTGAAAAGCGGGCGATTGAGGTTTCTAGTTCTGTTGCGGTAACATCATCGGCTAAGTCACCTGAAGATATACCATTTGAGGATATACCTGAGGCGACACCATCCGAGGATGCACTGCCTAAGGATATACTAGCTGAAGACATACCATTTGAGGATATACCTGAGGCGACACCATCTGAAGATGCACTGCCTAAAGATATACTAGCTAAAGATATACCAGCTAAAGATATACCAGCTGAAGCTATACCAGCTGAAGCTATACCAGCTGAACCTATACCAGCTGAAGATGTACCACCTGAAGATATACCACCTGAGGATACTCACGAATTTTTAACTTTGGGTGGTTTGGATCCTGCTGCCATTTCTTTGCAGATTGGAGGGGATAATGATGCTGAGATTGCTGGGGCTATTTTTGATAATTTGGATGAAGATAAATTACTTCAACAAGTAGCCGGTGTTTTTTTGTTATGGTGGCATTGGGCCTATTTTGAGATTACAGTTACGAGTCCTACTTTGCCTAGTTATAATCCACCTAAATTGATTCATCCAGAGCTTATTCAAGGTACTGAAGACCGTGAGTTTGTGTATGATATTTGTGATGGAGGCTATAAATTCAGTACATCCAAAGGTGAAGAAATGTATTCCGTTGGGATGTCTATGTGTAAAATGTATTATACCATTGAAAAAATCATTTTTATTTTAATAAACCGTTTAAAAGATGGTGGCGTTAGTACTGATACAGAGGTGCAGGTGACATTCGATGGTCATCTCTTAGGACAACGCAAAGCTTTTGAATCTATTATTAATTTAAATTATAACGTTGTAGTGACTAATTTTGATCCAGGTGTTTGGGGTGAGCGTTATTTAGAAATAGTCAAACGCCTTGCCGATAAAGGGTATGGCTACCCCTCTGAAGCCCCCAGAGAAATATATAAAACCATGAAAAAAACGTCTGGTCCGGCAAAACGTTAGTGACAAGTCTATTTAATTAAGGCTGCTTATATACACAGGGCAAACGCATCTTGTGACCAAAAATCGGTCTAAATGCCGTCTTTGCGAGCGTTGGCGAAGACGGTTTTTTAACAAATATATGTTTAAAATTTAGATGTTTTTGCCTTGGGTTATACCTTTTCCTTTCTCTATATTAGAATAGGTACGCTAAGTCCGCTGCTTCACTTTGTTTGCAAAGACAGAGTTTTGATCATCAATGCTACTCGCGTGCACAATGCTTTATTTTTTTGCCAATACTATATCAATGACATGCGTATCTTCGTACGGAAAAACAGGTATTTTATTGGATATCTTCTTGAATCTATTAAGTAAAAAGCTTCTGGGCAGTATGCCAAAGGCTACGCAATTTAAAAACCAAGCCCCTTCTATGCCAAAGAAAGCCAGCTCATCAATATTGTTGAAAGAAACAGGGATACGTAAGCGCTGATGCTCTACGACTTCAAAGTTATGATTATGAAATGTTTGTAATAACTCTTCTTCACCGGAGGCTACGGTCGTGTTTTTAACGATCGCCTTATAATAATGACCTACAATACTGCTTAAAATAGACTCACGCGCAATAAAGTTTGCTAAATGCTGTTGCGTAACTTGGAATGACTCATAGGTGGTCGTAATGACAGAGAAATAGCCATTCGGTCGTGTTAACAGTTGGGCTTGTTTAAATAAAATATTGATAGGAACATAAGCATTAATGAAATGCGCTAAGACTAGGTCCTGACTATGAAGGGGTAAATAGCGACTGGCCTCTGCGGCTGAGGTTTCAATGGTATTTAAAGTTAAATCTTTACTGGCGGATTTTAGCATTTCAGCAGAAACATCGATGCCGGTAAGTTCAGCTGCCGGAAATAATGGATGGATTTTCCGTAAAAAAGCACCGTCCCCAACTCCAAGATCCAGAATTTTGGCATGCTGTATCTCACCAATATCTGAATTTTTGATTTGATTGATTGCACAATTGTGACTTTTTGAGATGCCACCAAAACAATCTGCATTGGCGTATTGGCTTGCTATGGTGTTGTAGATGGCCTTAACCGACATTCCTTAACCCCTGGTTTTTTTGTTATTATGTGGGAGTATATCTTCAATTCATATGAGAATGCGAATCTTCGCGCTTAAATTTTCAAAATCTTATGTTTATTTACTAAATTAAGTGCAAGTTGATTTTTTTCTAGAATTTATTGCCTCTATTGATGGTTGTCTTGATATCACTCGCGTTTTTTGATTGAGGCCCTGCCGGTTTTTCGTCTCGGAATGCCTCTACTATCTTCCTATATGTTTTTGTATGTGTTTTTTGCTCAGCATTGGAGGGTTTCGATTGTTGCAATGGTACGTGCATAAAAGTACTTGTATCAAAACTTTCAGCGTCTTCAGGGGCGCTTTGTTGCGAGCGGGAACGAGTGGGAATGGGTTTGTGGATAAAGGTCCCAGAATCAAATTCTGTTAAATCAGGGGAGTCAGCAGAGGTCGCTTCTGAATCAAGGGCTAGATTATGCGGGCTGCTAGCCGCTGATTCATCCGGAGAACTGGTTAAGGGGCTGCTGGTAGCAGATGAATCACGGATGGTTTGTGTTGTTTGCATACTATTTTGTCGTAATTGAATATGTCTCAGTTTCTCCATATCCGAAGAATCCAACATTGGGCTAGGCATTGCTTCCAGTATGTCGTAATAGCGTTTGATTTTGTCTGGCATCACAGGTAATGCGGGCATTTCCTCTATTTTGGTGGTTTCAGGCAAGGCGACGCCTAAAAAAGAACCTACGAGTCGTAATGAACTGGCTTTTTTCCTATTTGAGCTTGCCACGAGCTCATCAATTTTATTTAAATAAATTTTGATTTCTCGACAAGCTTTTTCTAAAAACCTTGTACGGGGATCGGAATATATTTCTAGAGCAATCCCAGTTTGTTCTAATTCATCCCATTTTTGCTGTAAGGCTGGCGTGAGAACTGGCGTATCAATAATTTGATGAATGACTGCGATTTCTGGCGCGTGACTGAGTTGGGATAGTGGTGATACCGCTTCAAGTTCTACTAAAAATGCGTTGTGAGGCAAATGAACCATCGTTAATAGTGTTTGAAAGTTTTCGATAGATAATCTGTCCTGAGGATTGCTACGGGTTAATTCTTGTATTAATGCGAATAAATTTCTTTGTGCTTTAGTCGGTTGTTTGATGATCGCATTGACGGAGATCCATTGCAGGTATAGGTCTTTAGTCAAATTTTCTACTGCAAAAGCAGTCAAAACAAACTCTTTTAAAGCCATGCCTATTTGGTAAGACATAAAACGAGGCATATTCAGCGTAGTGAGGCTGGCTTTGACATGATTTAAAGCTGTTTGGTATTTGTTTAGGCAGGCGCAATACTCAGGTGGCGCGAAGATAATCGTACTAAAAATCTCAGTGGCTTTCGGGTTGATTTGTTTGGTGATGGTTTTTCGATCACTGACTTTGATAGTGTCGCCGTTAGTTAAAAAATTAGATAATTTGATATCGGGGTGGTAATGGCCTGAGGCCATGAGCTTTATGCAGAAATCACTGAGCAATGAGAATTTATCTTGGATTTCTAGGGTGATGTCGGCCGCAGAAAGCTCAGATAAAGTGAGTGCATAGTCGTCTAATCCGCCTTTTTCAACATATTCGCTCAAGACGACAGGTCGGTATACTTCGCTATACCCCTCTTTGAAAGGGAGCATCATGGTATAATATTCTTCAGAAAAATAATCACTGACAGGATAAGTTTGTAATATCGCTTCGTTGGCCATACTATCTCTATCTTCTACACGGAGCACAAGCTGCTTTTCTTCACCGTCAACATCCAAAGTGAAATTTTTATTATTATTCTTCTTATCGGCGCCTAATGGATTGGTTTGAAATGTCGGGAAACTTTGGTCAACGACGCCTTTGATGGCTTCTATTTTTGAGTAACATAGGGATAAAAAATATTGGCTGCGTGCATATTTCTTCTGTAACTCTGGGTTAGAGGAAAATTGATTCATAATGATGAGATTATATTGGATATAGTTCGCAGCTGTTTCTGTATCTAGTCTTAATATGTTTGGGTTTTTGAGGATAGCGTCGCGCGCCTGCAGTGCGGAAAAATAATCCAAACCAGGGGGTGGGCCAGATGGCACATAACGCTGAATGGCTGCAGCAAATTGAATGTTTTTGACTAAGGTTGAGCCATCACGTGTGATGCCAAAATATTGCAATTGTGCTTCTAAGCTGTCGCTTCCAAATAAATTTCGCCAAGTATGGAGCTCTAGATCAGGCGGAGTCGTTTCAATAAAATGATTTATTTTTTGCAGTAAAAATATTTTTTCGATGGGGTGTTCTTCAAGGGTGAGTTGATCATACTCTGTAATGTATTGTGCAAGCTCTTGATGTTGAGTGCTAGGAGATAGCTCAATGATATTCCGCATAGTATGCTTCTTTATTTTGTCAATTAGTAGTAAGTATAGACAATAATTCAGATAACATTGACCTTATGAGCGATGATTGTTACCATCTGCTCATCAAATTTTTGAGAACAAAACATGCAATTTATTGATTTAAAAACACAGTTTCAACGCGTAGAAGAACAAATGATGGCGCGTATTAAAAAGGTTTTAGTCCATGGTGCTTATATCATGGGGCCTGAAATCGCAGAACTTGAAACTGTATTAGCCGAATTTGTGGGTGTGAAGCACGCATTAGGTGTTTCAAGTGGTACGGATGCATTGTTGATTGCATTGATGGCGCTGGATGTTGGAGTGGGTGATGAAGTCATCACGTCACCGTTTAGTTTTTTTGCAACGGCGGAAGTGATCCTTCTCTTAGGTGCCAAACCCGTTTTTGTGGATATTGATCCTAAGACTTATAATCTTAATCCTTTGGCATTAGAAGCGGCTATTACCTCTAAAACAAAGGTGATTATGCCGGTTAGTTTATATGGTCAGTGTGCGGCTTTGGCAGAAATTAATGCCATAGCGGATCGTTATGAGCTTCCTGTGATTGAAGATGCAGCGCAGAGTTTTGGTGCGACGTATCATGGGCGTAAATCGTGTGCCTTGACAACGATTGCCTGTACTAGTTTTTTCCCTTCTAAACCATTAGGTTGTTATGGAGATGGCGGTGCTTGTTTTACGCAAGATGCTGGGTTGGCCCAACGTATGGAAGAAATTCGAAATCATGGTCAATCAAAGCGTTACGTTCATACGCGCCTCGGGATCAATGGGCGTTTAGATACCTTGCAGGCGGCGGTTTTATTGGAAAAGTTACAATTATTCTCTGCGGAAATTGAGATGCGTGCAAACATAGCACAGCGTTACGCTGAACGTTTGCCACAAGACGTGGTGAAGCCTTATGTTGCGCCACATAATACAAGTGTGTTTGCTCAATATACGATTCAAGTTCCTAATCGAGATAACGTGCAAAAAGCCTTGCATGAGCAGGGGATCCCTACGGCCGTGCACTATCCTATTGGTTTGCATCGGCAAGCAATTTTACAAGAGTTGTATCCAGATCCGGCGCTTTACCCGCATACGGATCATGCCGCGCAATTTGTCTTAAGTCTGCCGATGCATCCATATTTGACTGAGCAAGATCAGGATAAAATTTGTGATGTTTTACGCGCTGTTTTGGTTGATCACGCACCAGTATGTTAATTTTCCTTAGTTTTCTACTATCTTTGCTAGGGACGGCTGGGTATCGACATTACGCATTAGCAAAGCAGATATTAGATATACCTAATGAACGATCTGCTCATCAGCTGCCCATTCCTCGCGGAGGGGGCATTGTTTTTGTGGCTATCTTTCTGACTGTCATGGCCTATCAACAGTTAATGTCTATGGCGCTTATTATCATTACCTTGGCCGTCGCGCTGCTAGGTTATTTAGACGATAAATACACGTTAACAGCATGGACGAGATTAGCCTGCCAACTGACTTTGAGTGGATTGGTCCTATATTGTTTGGGTGGCATGCCTGAGATCCAAATAGGTTCCTGGACTTTGGCTTTGCATGGTTGGTCTGCGTGTTTGGGGGTTCTTTATTTGGTATGGATGCTAAATTTATATAATTTTATGGATGGTATCAATGGGATTGCTGGATTTGAGGCGATTACCGTCGCATTGGGAATGGCTGGTGTATACTTGGCTTTAGATTTACCTTCGGCTATGGATTCGTTTTTAATTTTAGCGGCGGTGATAGCTGGTTTTTTAGTATGGAACTTCCCCAAAGCAAAAATTTTTATGGGAGATGTGGGAAGCAGCTTTCTAGGTTTTTTGTTTGGGGTCTGGTCTTTACATGCCGCTCACACGCATCCAGCCCTGTTTTGGTCTTGGATGATTCTACTCGGCGTCTTCATTGGAGATGCTACCATGACATTGCTGTTGCGGATGTTAAAAGGTGAAGCACTACATCTTGCTCATTCTGGCCACGCTTACCAACATGCGTCCAGACGTTTCCAATCGCATACTGTGGTTACTTTAGCTGTGTGCGTTTTCAATATCATCTGGTTATGGCCTTGCGCTTTTGCAGTAGGTTTAGGCTATATAAATGGTATAACGGGATTATTGATAGCGTATGTGCCCATCGTGGCGCTTATTTGGTTTTTTAAGTTTGTTCCTCAGCAGTCATTAGCTTAGAGTTTGTCACCCATTGCAAATAGATTCTAATGTTCTTTTTTGATCAATAAAATGGAATGTTATTTCCGGACTATCCCTTAATATTTCCTTAAGAAACCATGTGTATAATGACCGGCAACGGATTTTTTTAAAAGGGAAAGTAAAATATAGCCGTAGTAGCACAAATTAGGACGGCTATCTTTGAAGGGAGATGTATCATGCTAATTTTAACAAGACGTATTGGTGAAACGCTCATTATCGGTGATGATGTTAACATTACTGTGTTGGGTGTCAAGGGTAATCAGGTACGATTAGGTATTAATGCACCTAAAGACGTGTCTGTTCACCGTGAAGAGATTTATTTACGTATTCAACAAGAAAAACAGGATACTGACGTCGAAGAAGTTGTAGACGCTATCTGATTAAGCTTGTATTTTGCAAATTCTCTAAATTGCCATCTTGTCTAAGCGCCCCATGTTGGGGCCTTGGCGAGATCTGTGCGTATTTTTAAGCCTATTTCGTTCGGCTCGTTGTTGATCATCGTGCTTTATATGCTTTTATAATCATTGTAATATTATTTTTCTCATTATACTATGTCCACATAGTAGGTGGATTCATACTAAATCTTCTCTTTGAACCAAACGTTGGCGAGCATAAAAACCTAAAGTTCATTTGTAAAGAGTCTATTATCGAGTAACAAATTAGAAGGGAGTCTAATATGTTAAAGCCCCGTTTTTCTATAAACGATGCCATGGCAGGATTACTTTGCGTATTCGGCGCTTCTGCTGCCATGCGCACGCCGATATGTATGATACCGGTAGATATCAACTGAGTGCTTATCTTGGTGGTACAACTAGCACGATTCATACTGGTGATGGTTTGATTAAGTTGAATGGTGAAACCGATCAATTCATTCCACAAAATAGTCAAAACAGTAATTTTACTTGGGGCTTTGGGGCTGCGTATCGAGTTCGAACCCCACAAGAGTTGCGTGACCATAAGTTTCTGGAGGAAGTGACTTTAGGACTTGAGTTCTATAATTTTAAAACTACAGAATTTGGCGAAATTTGGCAGTACCAATTGCCTGAAATGAATAATTTAACATATCGGTTTCCGATTAATAGCTATCGCTTACTTGCTACAACCGAATGGGCGTTTCATTCTATTGTCCCTAAAACATATCCTTTTTTTGAAGCAGGCGTTGGATTTGCTAGTAATATTACTTCTTTTAATGAAGCACCTCGTCCTACGTATGAATCTCCCGGTTTGAGTATTTCCAACTATACCCAGTATAAGCTAGCGTATACAGTGGGCGGAGGGTTGAAATTTGATTTATCAGATTGGGGTAAGTATGCGGAAGGATTGGAGTTATCGCTGCGTTATTTGTATGCGAATGTCGGGAATGCTAATACAGGAACTGCGGCTAATTATACAATGGTGTCTCCCATCACAGCTACGCTCTACACTCAAGCATGGACAGCTGGCTTGACCTATATATTTTAAGATATGACTACAAGGAAGAAATTTATGAAAAACTGGTGTGTTCGAACGATTGGTTCTGTTGCATTATTTGCAAACATTGGGACTGCGATAGCGTTAGTGACTAATCCGTTTACAATTGCGACTTCTGCTCCCATTCAAAATATGGTTGCAGGCAGCTCGCAGCAAATTACCTATGCTTTGACCAGTAGTGCTCCTAAGGATCAACCGGTGACAGTGACTTGTACTTTCACTCCAACGGATCCCAATGCGTTGTCTTATTCGTTTAATGACGCAGGATGTTCAGTAGGTGCTGTAGGCTTGTATAAAGACCTACCACCGGTGAATACGTTATTAACGCTTACACTGGCTGCAGGCGCCAGCTCTCCTCAGACTGGTACATTAACATTCGCTCAAAAAAATGGGATGAAATATACAAAGACTTATCCGGTTAGTATTACTGTTCCAAGCAATGCGAATCGCACCATTACCTTTACTAACTATTGCACTGTACCGTTAGGCGCTGTGACCCCTGCTTCAGGGAATACAGGCTACGATGCTGTTATCGCTCTGACGTCATCATCTGTACCGGCGATCAATAAGAACACAACTAATACATCTTGTGCGACGCATGGTGACAGCGATTGTAGTATTTTTAGTTACTCCTCTTGTATTCAAGGGTCAGGAGGAAGCATAACACCCTGTCCGAATGGTGGTTCAGGCTGCTATTGTGGCGGTGGGGCTTGTCTTGTTGATGGGGATTGTAACAATACCTCTACGGGAACGTGTACAACCTCTCAAGCCGGTACGCCTTCTTCGTGTACTGTTTGTGCTTCTAACAGTGATTGTATTGTCGGCTCATCTTGCAATAGTGGCTTATGTTATTGGAATCAGCCCGTACCGAAAAAAAATGGTGTTACACATTATGAACTCAGTGCTTATACTTTAGGTTCTCAAAATCCCGATTCGTCTACGATCACCATTACCGATAATTCAGCGAGCAATGGGTATACCCTAGAATGGGGTGGTTCGTTCTCGATGCGTGCGGGGTGTACAGCAAGCGGCGGTGGGTTTAAGAATTGCGCAGTAGGTGATTGTGGGGATACGACTTCTACAAATGGTGCTTGCGTATCTGGTATAGGGCCTCAACAGCCTTCTACCAATGCAGAAGCGACCTTTGTCGTATTAAGTTATGATACCTATGATGTCACCCTCAATAATGGCGCAACCAATGCTATTTCTATGTACCCTACGCCAGGAAGCGCTGCTGGTCCATCTGCGTATAGCAATCCTTATATGTGTGGTTATGCAGGTGCTCCATTTCAGGTAGATACTAGCAGAGGCAGTGTCGGCGCAAGTACTTGGAATACGTTTACGGTGCCTCAAAGCACAGAAGGCAATCCTATCAATCAATTTCAATGGGTCACTGCCACACCAGGTCAGACTTGCTCGTCAAATGGTGCTTGCACAGCATATGGTTCAGGACTTGTTTGTGGGTTAACGCAAGCTAATGTAGCAGGAAGCTCAAATCCAACGACTTGTGGCACATTGTTAGGTTATTGGTCTCCTGAAGAGCTATGTGGTGATAATGCTTCTTTTGTCATCAAAGATTCTGCAGGAAACACAGTAGCGAACTGCGCTACTTCCTACCCTAGTGCTGGGAATACGTATTCCCAATTAGCGCAATGTAATGGTGGAAATGGTGCTAGTACCAGTTGTTTTGGTGTGAGTGCCAAAAGCTCATCCTGTTGTGGTTGTGCAACCTGGAGCAATTATGACATCCTCGTGCCGACTGATACGTCAGTCGTGTCTCCATGCAGCTATCCTAATCCATATTGGGTAGGTGGTGGTTCATTAACTTCAAAAGCGGGACCAGGTGTATTGCCATATATTTTGTGGCTGAAGCAAACTTGCCCATCTTGTTATGCGTTCTCGTTTGATGATAAAACTGCAACGTTTAATTGTCCTGAAACGGGACAAAGTGCGGTCAACTATAATATCGATTATTGCCCGCAAAATAAAACACTTGTACCTGCTTAAACAGAGCGGGTTGAACTCGGCCGTGCTCGCTTAGGCGGGTCATGCTTTTCGATAATCCCCGCGCAGGCGGGGATTTATTTTTTTTAGCTAAAGTCAGTGGGAAGTCTGTTGGACAGTTATCTCGCTTACGCGAGAATGACATGGTTTATTATTCGATCGCCTGATCTGAACGCGCGATAGACGCTTCTCCACAAGCAAAATGGTGTACATGCTGCGCGTGATCCATCACTATCAACTCTCCTACTGGGGTGATCCCTTGTGCAAGACCTTGTAGTGTTTGGTTAGCACGTACAATTGTGATCTGTTTCTGATATAAATAATCTGCTGCTTGCCAAAGAGGTAGAAATGGTACAAAGCCCGTGGCTTTGAATTGTGTGATATATCGATGTACATTCATCAATAATTGGGCAATCAATGCATTGCGGTCGTAGGTTTTTTGGGTTATTTCATACAGAGAGCACCAAGGCCTGTTTGGGACAGTATTTCCCTGATGTTGCTGAGGGTCACTATTCACATTGAGACCAATTCCCACAACAATTTGCAAATCATGTTTCGTCTGTTGTGTCGACTCTAATAAAATTCCGCATAATTTTTTGTCTTGCCATAACAAGTCATTTGGCCATTTGATGGCGATTTCTTCAGAGATTTGTAAGTTCTGCAATGTACGCAGCACTGCGAGACTGATAATTAGGCTTAAAGTCGACAAGGCTGGAGTGGTACTGGGAAAATGCCAACGTATAGAACAATAAATATTCTCGGCATGCGGGGAGAACCAAGCGCGTTGAAAGCGACCGCGACCTTGTGTTTGGGTTTCCGCACAGCATAAGGTGATTTCGGGACATGGCGGTAAGTCTTTGAGATATTGATTGGTTGAATCTACGCTGGCTAATACATGTAGTCCTACGGGATCGTGAAATCCAGCTGTTTGCAAATGTTGGCGAATGAGGGCTTCATTTAAAAGCATGGGGATCCTGCGTCAGTGCGCGATAGCGGAGCGTTTGAATGCTGGGATGATGGCATACTGCGCCCCAGCAAGCAATTTTAGGCATAAAGGAGCGCATACGCCAGAGCATGGCATGTCGTTCATCGACTATTTCTGCATCGGTAGGGGGGAAGACCGGTACATCAAAGGTCTGTGTGGGATAAGAGAGTCCCATTCCAGATGCCTTGATAAACGCTTCTTTTTGCGCCCAAACATGAAAAAAAGTCAAAGCGCGTATATTTGCAGGGACTCGCTCATAAGCTTGGATTTCTTGTGCTGAAAACATCAAATTGCTGATGCCTTGAAAAGGGCGGCTAGAAAAAAACTCAATATCAATTCCTACGTGGTGTTCTTGGCCAATGGCTAATAAAGCAAGATCTTGGGAATGGCTTAAATTGAATTGAATTTGGCTGGGATGAGTTAAAAAAGGTTTGCCATAGGCATTGGTGGAAAATTCCAAATCATGTGGCTTTAGATCGAGGTACCGAGCTAGAATCAGACGTAACATCGCACGTGCTATGGTAAAACGCCGTTGATGACGCTCGAAGTGAAAGCGCTTGGCACGTTGTAATTCCTCAGTGTTTAACAGCGTTTCAGCCTCTGACCAGAGCGTTGTAAGTGGGTATTGCCAAATATCGATGCGCTGCGCGGCAAGACGAAAATCTTGTTCTGGGAGGGTTGAAAACGGGAAATGCGTACCGGTTTGCGCTATGCGAAATGGCATGCCGATTAACAGCTATTTTGATTTGTTTCGCCAATTATGCTACTTTTTAGCCCCACATACAACTTTGGTACCTAGATGAGCCTACAGTTTTTAGATTTTGAACAACCAATCGAAGAATTAAACCAGAAAATTGAAGCCCTGCGCATGGTCAGTGGTGGGGACAGTCAAATTAATTTGAGCGAGGAAATTACGCGCTTACAGACCAAATCCATGGAATTGACGGA
The DNA here is from genome assembly GCA_903885895.1 of uncultured Legionella sp. Taxonomy (GTDB): domain Bacteria; phylum Pseudomonadota; class Gammaproteobacteria; order Legionellales; family Legionellaceae. The sequence continues at coordinate 4,588 of CAISKC010000274.1, read as the reverse complement.
ACATATTTTTTCGCGCTTAGAGCCGTGGCAAGTTGCGCAAATGGCGCGCCATCCATTGCGGCCGCAGACAACCGACTATATTGAATTGATTTTTACTGATTTCGATGAATTGCATGGGGATAGGCATAATTCTGCGGCGCCAGCCATTATTGGTGGCATAGCGCGTTTGAATGGTGAACCTGTGATGATCTTGGGTCACCAAAAAGGTAAGCGGACCAAAGAAAAGGTATATCGAAATTTTGGTATGGCGCGACCAGAGGAATATCGTAAAGCCTTGCGTCTGATGCAATTAGCTGAGAAATTCAAATTACCAGTGGTGACGTTCATCGATACAGCAGGTGCTTATCCAGGGATTGGCGCCGAAGAGCGCAATCAATCTGAGGCTATTGCTCGTAACCTCCAAGCTATGTCGACTTTAGAAACGCCCATTATCTGTGTGGTAACGGGAGAAGCCGGTTCTGGAGGCGCGTTGGCGATTGGAGTGGGTGACCGGGTGATCATGCTGCAGTATGCGATTTATGCGGTGATTTCTCCCGAAGGTTGTGCATCTATTTTATGGAAAGATCCTGCTAAAGCTCCGGATGCTGCGCGTGCTATGGGTATTTCTGCTGAACAAATTCTGCAACATGGTTTGATTGATAGTGTTTTACCAGAACCATTAGGCGGCGCGCATCGCGATTTACCTTTAATGGCTTCTACTATTAAAGATGCTTTGTTGCATGAAATATACCAATTGAAAACGTTATCAGTTGCAGAATTATTAAGCCGGAGATATGAGAAGTGGATGGCAATGGGGGCCTGTGATTAATGACGTGACAGGGCTCAGTCATGCTTGGCGACAGCGTCTGAGCCAGTACGAACATATCTATATTGGGTATAGTGGTGGGCTAGATTCTACCGTATTGCTGACGATGGTGGCAGCGTGTCCAGAGCTTCTGCAGCGCATCACAGCCATCCATGTGCACCATGGTTTGAGTTCTTATGCCGATCAATGGTTTGATCATTGTCAACAATATTGTCAACGTCTCGGTGTGACATATAAGGGGATCCGAGTAGGTGTTGTGCCTGGCGCAAATCTTGAGGAGCGTGCGAGAGTGGCGCGCTATCAAGTTTTTGATGATTTTGTTACCACTCAGGATGCATTGTTGTTGGCGCATCATCAAAATGACCAAGCTGAGACAGTGTTATTGAATTTATTGCGTGGGACAGGCTTAGATGGGCTATGCGCGATGCCTGAGCAGCGCGTATGTGGGAAAGGTGTGTTATTGCGCCCTTTGCTCCAATCTCCCCGTCAAGACGTGTATGAGTATGCACAACGGCATGGCTTGCAATGGATTGAAGATGAGATGAATGCGGCATCGGAATGGTCACGTGGATATTTACGCCAGCAAATTATCCCTTTGCTTCAAGTTAAATGGCCCAATCTTGTCGCAACTGTTGCGACCAGTGCACAGCATTGCCAACAAGCAAAAAAAGCGTTAGATGCTTGGATTGAGCTAGATTGTCCTGATCTGTCGCAACTGAAACTAGAGATGACAGCTGAGCTTTTGGCCGATACAGTGCGTTGTACGCAAGTACTGCGGGCTTGGTTGAAATATCATGGGCATCGGTCGCCAACTCATGCATGTATTCAACAAATTTTACAAACGGTCGTTCATGCTGGCCAAGATGCTATGCCAAATGTGCAATGGGAGGATTGGCAGGTGCGGCGTTATCGACAAACTTTATATCTGGTGGCAGCCAATGCGAGTATGCCGCAGAATTTGGTTTGGGATAATTTTCCCGAACCTATTGCTTGGACTGACAATTGGTTTGTTGTGGCCACGCCCGATCCTGTGCACGGTACGCCTATTTCGCACGCTAGCCGCATCGAAGTGAAAGTTCGTACGGGCGGGGAAAGCCTGCATTGGCATGGTCAAACCCAATGTTTGAAAAAATTATTTCAAAGCTGGCTTATCCCACCCTGGGACAGAACACAATGGCCTTTGGTTTATGTGAATGACCAATTGCGAGTTGTCCCAGATTACGCACAGAGTGATTTGCTCTTGTCGGATGACCCAAGTGAGCGTTACACTATCAGTACCTACAAAAACTAGAGTAAGTGTAGCGTTATGATCAAGCCTCTCATCCCTATTACGCGCAAACATGCCCTGATATTCGCTGCTTGCTTGGTTCTTTATGAATTCTTAGTCTACATTGCGAATGATATGATCATGCCTGGCATGTTATCTGTGGTACATGGTTTTCATGCTGATGAATCCAAGATTGCTACTTCATTGACCGCTTATATTTTAGGCGGCGCGTCGCTGCAGTTATTGTTAGGTCCGCTTTCCGATCGGTTTGGACGGCGACCGGTGATGCTGGCGGGTAGCGTGCTATTTTCACTGTGTACCTTGATGTTGCCCTGGGTGCATACCATCGATCAATTTTTATTGGGTCGTTTTTTTGAAGGCATGGGCTTGTGCTATATCAATGTGGTGGGTTACGCATTATTACAAGAAATATTCTCTGACGAAGATGCGATTCGCATGATTGCCATCATGGCCAATGTAGCGATTTTGGCTCCTTTACTAGGGCCATTGGCTGGCACAGCGCTTTTGCAATATACGACTTGGCGCTCAATATTTTATATGATTGGCGGCTTGTCTTTGGTGGCATTATGGGGTTTGTGGCATTACATGCCTGAATCTGTGGGGCAGATCAAAAATGATGGAAAAATGATCAAGCCTGTCTCATTGGCATTGTCTACGATTTTGGCCAATTATAAAGAGTTGATGAAGCATCGTGTTTTTGTATTTGGTTCCATTGCATATGGTTTGATGGCTATTCCTTGTGTGGTATGGATTGCCTTGTCTCCGGTGATGCTGGTGAGTCACGCGCATATGTCTTTGTTTATGTATGGCATGTGGCAAATACCTGTATTTGGTGCGTTTATTTTAGGAAATATCTTATTGTCGCGCTGGTCCCGCCGTTTTGCAGTGATGCAACTTACGGTCATTGGTAGCATTATTTTATTTATAGGGTTACTGATTATGTGGTTGTATCCTTATTATTATGGGCCAGAGCCATTCGGGTTGATGCCAGGGTTGGTCATATATAGTCTTGGGTACGGGATAGCTGTGACGGCTTTATATCGATTTATATTATTTGTCACTCAAATTGGGACTGGGACAACGGCCGCGTTAATTAGTATGTCGTCGATGTGTTGTATGGCGGCCGGGATAGAAATTGGTAATGCACTCTTTTCAGTCAATGGTAATTTGGCTATCGCGCAATATGTGGGATACATAGCGCTATTGTATTTTGTTTGTGTCTGCATTAGTTTATATTTCTATCGTCGTGAAGAAGCCTTGGGGATAGAGAATTTATGAAAGCTGGTGTAGATGAAGTAGGGCGCGGCCCTTTGGCTGGGCCTGTGGTTGCAGCAGCTGTTATTTTAGATGTGCAGATTCCCGGGATCAAAGACTCTAAATGCCTGACTCCTAAAAAAAGAGAACTATTAGCAGAGCAAATCAAAACCCATGCGCATGCTTACGCATTCGGACGAGCTGAGGTAGATGAAATTGATGGCTTAAACATTCATCATGCCACTTTATTAGCCATGCAGCGTGCAATAGAGGCATTGGCCGCGACCCCAACGGAAGTTTGGGTAGATGGTTTGTATGTACCAGAGGTCAATATGCTCTGTCATCCTGTGGTCAAAGGGGATAGCCTGATCTACCAAATTAGCGCAGCATCCATTTTAGCCAAAGTTTATCGAGATAGCGAAATGATCTCGATGGATACAATTTATCCCGGCTACGGCTTCGCGGCCCACAAAGGATATGGCACAGCGCAACATCAAATTGCGTTACGTACGTTAGGGCTCTGTCCCATTCATCGCAAGAGTTTTACTAAAAACTTCCTGTAATATTTATTTGCCGTGTTGATTTTTTTGTATTCATAAAGCCAAATATATGGTACAGTTGCGCGCCTTTAAAAATAACATAGGAATCTGTCACTATGTTTCATCATCGAGAAGCGTTCTTTTTTTCTGCACAAGAAATGTATAAATTACCTTCTGGAGAAGCTTATTTAGCTGCCAAAACAGCGGCTATTCTGAGTAGAGATCCCCAATATCAAACGAAAAATGTGAAAGATAAATGGGCGTTTTTAATCGCTCAGTTTTCGGGAAGTTTACCGGTATTTGCGGAGTCTGATAGGCCCAACCAATTGACTACTGAGGAAGTTAAAAGCCGATTGAATGCGTTTAAAGACAAACGAAATAGTACTGCCGTGAGTCTATATAATCTTTCTTTAGAGCAATGTAATAATTATTTTGAAGACTTTTTATTCTTATATACAACGGAAGATCCGCGGTTTAAATTATCCAATGCTGCGAAGAAAACCTTGTTAAGCTCCATTATTAGAGCAATGGGCGTTTGTGAAACGGGCATCAACACTGAGTTTTATGCAGCATTACAAGAAGTGCAACGCGACACAGATTGGGTGCGAAGCGAGTTATCCAAAGCACGGTCTGAATGTGTTCGTGATTTACATAAACTTTATAATACTCAAAATAATATCACGAACTCGATGAATGTTCATG
>CAISKC010000273.1 GCA_903885895.1 uncultured Legionella sp. | reverse complement strand
TCGATCGCATCTCTGAAAATGCACATCGAATAGAGCTAAACGGGGAGTCTATGAGAAAAAAAGAAATTGCTTCATCGTGATCACTCTGAGATAATTTCTTCGCTTGCAAAAACAACGGAATATTAGGTGATCACACTAGGAGATAATCGGTGATCACGTTCGCAGGAATACCCAGCAGTAAACATTTCTGTTCATGATCGAGTAACCACTGCTTGATAGAAAGCCCCCCGCCATAACCCCCTAAGCTCCCATCACTTGCAATAATACGATGGCAAGGGATGATAATCGCGAGCTGGTTCGCTCCATTGGCATTGGCGACCGCACGATAAGCGGTTGGTTTGCCCATGGAGGCCGCTTGTTCCGCATAACTCTTGGTCACACCATAAGAGATCCCTGCCAAAGTTTCCCATACGGCCTGTTGAAATGGACTACCCAAAATACAATAAGGTGTCTTAAATTGTGTCAATGTTCCAGAAAAATAGGATTGCAATTCCGACTCGATAGATTGCAATGGAGCATTGGTTCCGGGTATCAAAATAAACCCGCGCTGATGCAAGCGCTCCAGCTCACGCACAAGCCCACGTCTTGTCGTAAATTCAAGGAGATACAAAGATTTTTCGTCCGCAATGGCAAGCATCGGTCCTAAGACTGTATCAATATAAATTGTTTGTAATACTTTGTCAGTCGCCACTACCAATACTCCGTTATAACACGTTGCCCTAAATATTCCTCAATCCTTCTCCGGGTGGCCGGCGTTGTATCTTCAGGTAATTGGTTGATGGGAAACCATTTGCTTTCTGAAATTTCTGGAGAATGCACCGTGATCTGAGTATGCGCCCTACCAATATAAAACATCACATAATTATCATGTTTTTCATTGTAACTATAATAAACTTCAAATAATTCTGGCGGACTAGCAAGCGTCACGCCCACTTCTTCTAGGAGCTCACGTTCGATAGCAAACCGAGGCGTTTCTTTCTGTTCGACACCCCCACCAATCGTATACCAACCCTTTTGATAGGTGTGCTTCACTAATAACACTTGCTCATCTTTCAGCAACAAAATACGCACCCCAATTGTACGTTTGCCAAACAGAGATAAAAAAGCAGATTTTAGGAAATGATAGAACCGCATTGTTTCCCTTATTGATGAAGAATTCGAAAAAAACTTGCAATAGAATGGCTATTACGCATCTTTTCGAAGTCATGGGCAAAAAAATCGGACCGCCTAAAATACCGAAAACTCATTAGCAACAAGTATATATACCTTTTGCAAAAGATAAATGACATTGTCAAAAAAGCGGCGTTAATTTTAACGCTTTTTCGGACTGGCATATAACGCAAATCGCTCAGAATTTTGAAACTCATGCTCAAGTTGTTCCGCAATATAATGAATATCGACCAATGCGGCTTTTAACTCAGGGGGATAAGACGCTACTTCTTCTTTTGTATCAAAAAAACATGCTACTGAACTATGCCAGTTATTCATAAATAATGCTTCCGCTACCTCGCGCTTATCGACTTCTTGCGCACTACCTTGCAAACTTTGGATTTCTGTTGCGAAATCATTCACAGCTTTCGCAAGCGACCTGTGCAACTCATTAAGCTCAGATTTAGAACCACTCGATTTAAATTTTACAATTTCTTGTTTTAAATTTTCTACATGTTGGCTTAACTCTTGCACGGTATG
>CAISKC010000272.1 GCA_903885895.1 uncultured Legionella sp. | reverse complement strand
TATCCAAACTGGTTCGCCCGTCTGTGGGTTGATTTCCATCTTTCTTAAACAACTCAGGTAGAATTGACTCTCTAAAGCCTAGCACTGAAATAGCGGATAATCTACTACGCCCCTGCCAACCGTTTGACAGTCGTGTCTTACCCTCAAAAACCAATAGCTTCTTTTCCCTCATATACTTAAAGAAGCCTTTCTGACCCACCTGTATCTTCCGTAAGTGGTCCCTAAGAGCCTCAGCGGATACGTAATACAAGCATGTATCCAATTCAATACGGGCAAGGAGACCAAAGCGGGGTTCCTCAACAACCTTATTCTCATTCATGATCAGGGTAGAACCCTGTATGGAATTCTGGAATTCACCCAGTATCGATTCGTAATCCACCACGTTTAAGCGGTGCGGCCCATCCCGCACTTCCATCATCGCTGCCAAAACAACCTCGTAAATTCGGTCAAGGTTTAGCTTGATGATCCCTGCGTTGATGGCAATCTCGCCCCCTGCAAAAGCCACGGACATTAGGGCACTATAAAATCGATACTCAGTTTTAGAACCAAAGTCGGATACAAACCGCTTTGTCCACTTTAAAATAATTTCTTGTATAGCAACGTCACCTAATCTATATAACTCCTTGATATACATTGGCCCTGCATGACCGTAGTTAATGCGCATCCCTTCAAAGATCTCGGGGGCTAACTCAGGGTTACGGATAAATGGCTGTGGTTTGTTAAAAGGAAGCTCAATCAAACGTGCTAACTCTCCATCCGGATTATTCTTAATCCCTAATAATTTGTCTGTGACAGACTGGTTCGTTGCCATGAATGTGATTAGTGATGTCATGAATTCAATCTCTCTCACGGCATCGACCGAATGCTGCAACCGTAGCTTGCCCTTGCCTTCAGTCACCTTATAAATAAGATCAGATAACTCTTCAGGTTTACGGTTAGATGCCTCATCCAATCCCATCATAATGTTCTTTAGTCCAAGCATGTACTGGACAAGAGCATTCTCAGTAGCAGAAGTTTTCTTATTACCTGATAGTCCCAAGCCTTTTGGTTCGCCAAATAAACTTAATCCTGCATATAGAGCACCAGACTTACCGTTCCCGGACTCGCCTAAGTAACAGACGGTTACGCCATTGACTGACGTATAACGCATCAAGGGAGAGCCAAACCCACACAGTAATCCAAAAGCCGCCATTTCAAGACCCACGATATCTAACTTGTCAGCGGCTGCTCTCCACTTACTATACTCACCCTGCTTGCCTAATAGTTTAGCTATGCTATGAATTAGCGACGAAGCGGCAGTCTTCCCCTCTGTACCGTCTTGTCGGTACTCGACATTGCCCACCACAAAGCCTTTATTGTCCTCGGTCCATCCCATCTGTCTGCGCGTCTGCTCGGCTGGTTTCTGGTTCAACATATAAGTAGCCCACGAAATAACGTAATTCATCATGTGTTGTACGGCGTTCTGTTTAAAAAACACCCCATACTTAGTAAAGATTTTCTTAAACTCTTCCTGCGAATAAGATGCCTGTACGGGCATTAAGAATTCACGTGGTGGGTCATGAGGCAGCACGTGCCGCATCAACATGTACTCACCTTCGCTATTACCGAACATCCGTTTAATCGGATAGACATCGTGTGCCCATAACAGAATAGGTTCTGCTTCTTGTGGGGCAAAATAAATACCACCGTTAATTCCACGCTGATATGGTCTTAACTCGGCTGGTAACCGCGTGAGCGCAAGAATATCTTGGGTATTCTCGTCGAACCGTACTGGTTCCTCCTCGGTATCCGATTCTTTAAGTTGTCTCCCGAAGACAAGGGGATTAGTGATCTTGCCTCTGTGTGGGCAATCTGCACATCCCTCTGGGTTTCTGGATTCAAACACTTCACAGCTATGGGGCTTATCAATCGTTTCATTCGCCTTCCTGATAGTCAGTTCACGATTATATTTAGGATAGTCTTCAGAAAATAAATGAATGGCTTCTTCCCAGTCACTACACTGACGGACAATAGATAGCCCTGAATGCCATAATGGTTCAGACAATGTACTAGCTTGCTCAATACCAATCTTAATCTGGTTACATCCAGATCCCGTCAAACTCTTATTAGCAATGATAGAAAATATAGTTTCAATGTTATCGGTTTTAAGTAGGCTACGGGTATCCTCATCTAACCCCTTCTTAGCCGCCTTCAATACAGAAGCCACACCTAAATTAACTTCGCCTAGAAATTGTTTAAATAAATCAAAATCATGTTGGACAAAATCATCTGTCAAAAATTTACTAAGAGACGGTGGGTCAGTCTTGTAGTTCAAGGTATCAGGGCAACGCATGATACGGGATCGATCTGCCGTGACAGTCGGATCAATCTTCATATGCTCAGAACAATAAGACTTAAACTTGTCAGCGTATGCGCGCCATTCAAGCGAGGGTATATCCCTATCAAATAGCCAATACGCATGTACGCCCGTACCAGAATCCACCACGATAGGAGGTACTAGTTCTGCAAATTCAACAAACGTACCAAGAGCTTCTAGTGCTTCATATTTGCTGCCGTACTTCTTAGGTCCATCGCCAACATCCAAATCAATAAAGAATGAACGGGCGAATAAAGAATCTTCAGATCGACGGCTGTGTCCTTTAAATGTATGCAGTGCGACGAAAGTGTTGTTCCCCTGAACAACAAGCTCATCGATAATAATAAATAGCTGCGTGAGTGACTCAGTGAACCGATTGACAGCTTTGCCATCTTTAATTCCGGTAACACAATAGACACCCTGCGAAGGTAATGCTTTCTCGTAAAATTGTTTTTTCATGGCTCGCAGAGACAAAAAAAGCGGGATAAGTCTCCCGCTTGTTATAAACATTAAGGGCTAATTAAAATGGAACTCCTGTTAAATCTATAATGTATTGTTTAGCTTCTCTACGATTCATCGCTGGTAAGATCTTTCTTCCAAGATCTGCCCTCAAATGTTCCATAAAAACTTGAATAATCCGTCTATTCTTTTTACGTATATCCTGTCCACGAAACCATTTGTGTACCGATAACCTAGATGCTTCAACAGCATGGGCTACATATAGCGCAGGGATATTTGCCTCGACACATAACTTAGCAAATTCAATGCCCATTGACTGTTCCGTCAATGGGTTATTGATTAACTCTATAAATTTATCGCTATAGGGCCGGGTCATTTTATCCTTTACTTCTTTGACCATTTCTTTATTACGTCAGGCAAATCGTTACCTTCAACAGGAGATGACTTTTTAGAAGCTCGCAATTGTGGTTCTGGTTCCACCGCCGCAGCTTCTTGCGTAGTCATCCCTGCAATAGGGGTATCTCCAATAGCAGAGGGTTGTACAACAAACGATTCTTCATCCTGCTGAAACACAGTCAATTTAACTGCATTCATAGCTGCTGGCGATACCGCTTGCTTTTTAACAATATCAATATCTTCTTCAGTAATAGCGGCTACTGGAGAGAAGTACAACTTAGGCACGGGAGAATCTAAATCAAATTGCATCTCAGTAATAACATGTCCCGCACTTACATCATTACGCGCCAACATTTGCACGTAAGGACGGAAAGGCCAGCGACCGCTGTTTTCTTCTCCGAAGCAAGACGTAGCTGGAAGTACAAGCTGCATCACATCACCAGCGGGATCATGTGGTAACACAACGGCAGTTCGCCATTGCAAACGACAACCTGATCCTGTTCCACCCTGACCACTGCCTTTGACACTGTAATTACATGACTTACACTCAGTAGCTTGTGGGTTTTTAACATCCGAGTCAGGTGCTCTACCATCGGTAGACCAACAGATAGGTGATACCTTGTCACCTTCTTTGTAGCTCTTCTCGTAATATGTGCGTGAGGCAGCATGAGCCATCTTCACAAAGATGACGTTCATCTTACGCCCCTCAACGGTGCTAACTTGTTTACCGCCAACCATCTTGCGGAATACGCTACCTTTAATACTAATACGTTTGCCGCCACCAACAGATCCTGCGACAGCGCGAGTATCATCATCAACACCCTTTACTACTGACAGGTTCTTCTTAATCGACATAATTAAATCATTACTCATCTTATACTTCCTTACTACTTGGTTTACGAATAGTGATACCGAACTCGCGCATCACATTGACTCCGGGTGGCAGTCCATCCAACTCAGAATAAAACTGCTTAAAATTACTTTGGTGAATACGCTTCTCTAACAATTGGGGAGCTTGGTTCTCAAGAACAAACTTATAAAAGTTATCCCAATCGTTACATATGTAACGCTCACTTAGCTTGCGCATCACCGTACCTTCTGAGGTCTTGATGCTACTCGCATTCATTTCATTACACATGGCTAAAAGCATAACTTCTATCTCAGCCATATCAGCTTTAAGTGCTGCATCGGTAGCTTCAAATTGCTGTACATTTTTATCTCGTTCAGAACGTATCACTAAATACGCACTGACTAGATCTTCCACATCTACTGAACTCATACTAATTCTAACTCCTGTTTATACAGATCTACTAACTTTAAATGACTATCCACTTTGCCTTGCAACATCGCATACACTTTGCGCTCGGCATCGCTTCCTTGCAGATGAACAACTGTCATTTTGTTCTTCTGCCCAACTCGGTCTATACGACCTATACACTGAATATACGTTTCGACTGACATGACTGGAGACCAAAACACAATCGTATCTGCGGCGGTTAATGTAACGCCATGTGATGCGGCTTGTGGTTGAATAACTAAAATTCTTGGATCAGGTAACTGTTGAAAATTATTTATGATCTGAGTACGCCGACTAGGTGACACACTTCCATTAATGACATCTGTAGTATACCCATCAGCATTTAAAAACTTAGTGATGACTTGTATTGTATGAAGAAAGGGAACGAATATAATCACCTTATGCAGAGTCTCGTCAAGTACTTCTCGCAACGCATTTAGTCGTGGAGTAATGTCGAACTCAACGACTTCATGCTTGTCCGTATAAACCGCACCGCCAGATATCTGCAATAACTTATTTAGACTAGCCGCTGCATTGACAGCACTGATCTGCTCACCCGCTGCTTCCACAAGTAACTGTGATTTTAAAGCCTTATAGTACTTAAGTACCTGCTCACTCAATGGCACATCGCGTGTTTGATAAGTTAAATCTGGAAGATCTAAACATTCTTCTTTCGTGTAGCGAATGGCTGGCTGAAGAGCTTTGAACACGTCATCTTTAGCGGTCAACTTCGGCAACCATTTGAACCGCGTTATTTGCAGCATTACTTTATCTCGCCATGCCGTAGCAAATTTAGGCACTCTGTCCGGGGCTACCATTCGCGCCAACCCAAAAGCATCTAATGGTGATTGAGATGCAGGGGTTCCAGTCATCATCCAAAGCCATGTCTGCGGAGTGATCAGCTTTGCTAATGTTTTCCATCGCTTTGTTGAAGCTGTCTTATAAGCATTAGCTTCATCAACAATGATCAAATCAAACTTGGCTTTATCAATCGCTTGATATGCCACGCCGACACCTTCAAAGTTAGTCACAATAAAATCGTACCTGTCTTCAATAATTTTGGTTCTGCGTTTGGCATCACCATAAGCTACGCCACATGTACGGTGCATTGTTGTCTTGAATATATCGGCTTGCCATGCGCTATACATGATAGACAGAGGACAGATGATCAATACTCGTTTGATCAAACCAAGGGTCATAAGATAATCAGCAGCCCATATTGCTGCGGATGTTTTACCAGTACCTGCCTCGTTAAAACAAAATGCTCGTTGACGAACACTTAAAAAAGAAGCTGTGTCTCTTTGGTGATTAAATGGCTTGTATATTCCGGGCCATGTGTAGTCACGTAATATAGGAGACGGTATATTCGGGATATCACTGTTTGGTCGCATTGTATCTAACTGCCTTATTACTGATTTAACTTCTTGATAGTCCCAGTAAAACAAAATACTTCCATCACCCACGTCATGTGAACGATCAATGGTTGAAAGTACGTGTTCAGCTACTGAAACTGGAACAATAACTTTAATTGCACTGTTGTCTATAATTTCCATAACTCTCTTTCATATCAATAACCCCTTACGGGGGTCAGTCGGTTTAAACCTGCCACCGAGATATTACATAGACACACTTAACAAGGAACTAAAATTAAGCGTATCTATCTTTTTTTGTAGCACTTTAAACTGACACGGTTTACCGCTATAACATGCTAGAACGCTACGGTTTACCACCCACTCGTGACTTATGGCGGGCGAGGGCCGCAAAACCCCCACAATTATTTCATTGAACTGTCTGACTTTCTTTTGAATGAACGATTCTTATGTGGTGACTCCAGACGCACACCGTCCTTGTTGCTGCCACCTTTAGATAATGCTTTAACATGCGCAACGTCTTTCCCTTTCCGGCTAACGCCTTTGGCATCTAGCTTACGCCTAGCACGTTGACGCTCCATGCGGTTCTCATGTTCGCCGCGTGTCACTTGCTGTTTATATTCTTTTTTGTACGGTCTTTCTTTATTCACATACGGCATGGCTCAATCCTCATGATAATCACACGTTTTCACTGGACACCATCGGCACAACGGCGATGGATTTGGAGGCCAGTGACCTAGTCTAAATGATCTTTCCATTCGCGCAAGGTCTGGAGTAAATTCTTGCCAGTAGACATCTTGCTTTTGGCGAACATAATCATCTGGTAAAAAACTGTTATGGACAACGAACAATAACCCTGCACGTACTGTCTGCACTTGAGGGAAATGTGCGAATGTCATTAAGGCCATTAACTTAAGTTGCTTGGGATCCGGATACTTATTGGATCCAGTTTTATAGTCAACCACAAATGCAGTGTCACCGTCTACTATCATTAGATCGACTATGCCACGTACCCAATACTGCGGCGCATCAAACTCACAGGGAATCTTGTCTTCGGTCAAAGCCATTTTGTATTCAATATATTTCTGACCGTTAATGTTTAATAAAACATCCACCATCTTTTTAAATTTGCTGTAATGGATAGGTAGAGCTTTACCGCTAACGGCGTACTCCTCTAATGCTTTATGAACATCGGTTCCATACTGCATTTGAGAACTAACTTTCTTAACGACATTTTGCAATACCTTAATTTCTTGGTATTGTTTCGGGCAGTTGACGTAGTCTTTTAAACTACTAAATGACCATTTAATCATTAGAGCGGCAACATTAATTGGCGGCTAGGAATATGTTCTTTTAATCCCCACACAATCATCTGACGTCTACGGCTGTTTAATTTTTCACCAATCTTAAACACTGCTCCGTTTTGATATAAATCAGTACGACGTTTCCTAACTGTTGAATAGGCAAACCGTGCAAACTGTGGCAATGACTCAAGCTCTTCGTCCGTCAATGGCCCATAAGTTTTAAGAGCGGAATACACTTTTTGCTGTAACTCAGACATATTCTCTGCCACGGATTCCGCAGCCATGACTGACGTACCATGGTCGCCGCTACGCACCATCCCTGTAATATCAATTTCACTACTCATTAACATTCTCCATACGATTTACCATACTTTGCTTCACATGCAACGGGTAACCCAGTTGCCCATGCAGGTGGCGTAGACATACATAACTGGATGTATTCAAGGGCGTTAGCCAACTCTTTTTCTGGTACTACGCAGACCACGGAATCATGGACAGTTAATGCGACATGGAATTGCTTTGCTATCCACAGCATCTGCTCACCAACAATTATACGAGCAAGGGCCTGTACAATATTCTCAACAACCGCGCCACCCCATATACTGATTATCCCGTTACGAGAATCATAGACTGTTCTGTTCTCTTCATTCGTCCGTAGGTTTGGGTATCGAATATACAAACCATTAGGTAATTGAATCCCCGTATCAGGATCTACCCAGACAGCTAATTTTGGTTCGCCAATCGGGATTGCTTCACCTGTTCCTATCATTAAACTTTTTAGTGCGCGTTCGCACTCGTTCCATAGTGCCGTAATTCTAGAATTATCTTTGCGGTATATGGAGACATAGTTCTCCGCAGTTTCTAAATCAATAGATACCCCGGGCGGTTGTGATTTCAAAGTGTGCTGTAACTTGGCTGCACCAGTCCCATAACCTAACCCAAGAATACAAGTCTTGCCCACAAACCGTTCAATTGGATTTTGTTTGGTTATTGGGCGGTCATAAATCTTACTGGCAAATTCGCAATACACATCACGCTTCTGAGCAAACTGTTCTAGCAGATCATCCTGCCCTGCTAACCAAGCCAACACCCGAGCCTCAATCTGACTAGAATCTGAGTTGATTAAGTAATGCCCATCAGGAACTACGATAGCGTTCTTTAATGTTTTCTTTTCTTTATCACGGGAGGGTAGATTCTGGAAGTTGACAGCATCCATACCGCTCCAACGACCAGTATGAGCACCATAATACCGAAGAGGCACAGGTAGGTATCCACGATTCCTTGCTCCAATGGAGATAAAGCGTTCAATTCTAGACTCCTCAATGGTTGACTTAGTACCCAAACGAACCGCGCATAGTTGCTGCACGATTGGGTCAGGATGTTCTTGCAGCGCGATAAAACCCTCATCAGTTTTGGCAAGGGCAAGTGTTTGCTTACCCGTTGTAATACTTGTCTTTACCGGAGGATCAATTCCTGACAGTGTCAGGATTTCAGCAAACTGTTTGTTACTCGCTAATTTCTTGCGTACATCTTCTTCGTTATCACACCGCAAATGTTTCATTAGACCGGCAAGCATTTCTTGCTTCTTAGCTTTAACATGTTCTAGACGATCTACTAGCATGGCATCGTCTATTTGGAGTACGGGGCATGTATACATCCGGATGGTGAGGTCAATAAGTTTTAGTTCTGTGTCTGGAAAAGGCTGTAAGCAATTAAAAAGGCTATGAGTAAGATCAACATCATTTCTGCAATAAGCACCATAGCGTTCTAACTCCACTTCAGTAAAGTCCGACCGGCGTTTGCCAATTGCTTGAACAACTTCATCGCCCTTTTCTCCAATTTTATATTTAGATGCCAGTGCTTTAAGGCTCCCGCCCACATTAGTTCCATGTAGTGCCCGTGCCATAGACAATGTATCAAAGTAAAACGCAGGGATGATGCCGTACTTAAACGCTAGGATTGCACCGTCGAATAGTGTGTTGTGGCAGAGGATGGCATGTTCAGGGGCTGTAGAGCGTAGATCATCCATCACCACATGAAACATCTTAGTCCCTGCATCTACCCACTCAGGCTTCCCATCATCCACCTTGATCCCAACGCCGATCACTTCAAAGCGTGGGTCATTGATATACTCTTCCGTGGTCATCTTAGATAAGGAGTATTCCTTATCATAGTAAGTCTCGAAATCCAGTGTGATGATACTCACATTGTTACCTCACGGATAAGAATACGATTCCAATTCGGATACCGCTTCTTGGTTAAGTCAATCAGTCGCTGATGAACTTTCTGCGTGTTATTACTTTTAGACTCATGGATACTGTCGTGATCTATTAACACTTGTGATCCATCATCAAACTCATGGTGTAAAACTGATACAAATACTTTGTATTTACTCATTCCGCATCTCTCCGCGCACGCGCCTCACGCTCGGCTGTCACGGCTTCCATGATTACAGTGATGACTCCCTCAAGAAGGTTCATGTCTGTGATGGTCAGGGTCGGGCTTTTGTTGATGATGGCCTCAATCCGTTCAAGGTCGTTCAAAGATTTATGTAGTTTCATTCGTTATATTCTTGCTTAGTCATGGTCATTCTCGTAATGTGAAAAAGAGAGGGCCTTAGACATGTCTACCCCAAATAAATTATAATGCTCCGCGTATTCCTGCCAAATTATTATTACGTTCAAGATAATCAACCCGATCCATTAGTCGCCGGATTAAATCATTTTGATTATTGATCAGGTCTCGCTGTGCCAGCATCAAGTCATCAGCGATACCAAATAACTCTTCGCCAATTTTATTTTTGTCGTCCATCGCTTTGCTCATCGTCGTGGACCTTCAGATATAACAAGTGTAATCAACACTAATAAAGCAAAAGCCAAAACAAAACTTGTTGCGTGGCTAAAACTGAGATGCTCTTGCCATGCCATGAATTTATTTAGCATATCGTGATCCCTCTGTATGCCCTAAAGAAGTAATTAATATTACCAGCGCGCTCACAACGAATGTCTGGTGGTGGCAACGCACCATCACGATATAGTTTTATACTCATCAATAAATTTATAAATCGATAAATGTATTTCATGATCCCACCAATGGGCCGAACATGGACATTGCCTTCTCAGTGCTGGCGATCTCTCGCTCTAAATAAAATCGCGCTTTCTGTAAATCTTCAAGACGATTATTTTTATAATCAGCGCGACTGATGTACTTGACACAGTTGCCTAAATTGTAGTTGAGTTTTTTGGCTTCGATAAAATCAATTGTCTCGATGCCACCCATTAGATAATGTTTAGGGTGGTCTACTTGATTAATTAATGTAATCACTGCATTAGTTCCTGTAATTTGCGTGGAAAATAATCTACGTTTGTCTCGTCAATCACCATCGCGTAACCGCCACACTGCTCTATGTCCGCTAGATTCTTTAGCTGTAGCGCAGTTGGTTTATTACCTTTAGCTTTACATTCTATACCGATAAACTTTCCTTGCAAGCAAATAATAAAGTCTGGTGCACCAGCATTTCCATATCCTGCACCGTGTGGCATGACGTAGTACGTACTGGTACTCAAAAGTATTTCTCTAACTTTCTTTTTTATTTTTGCTTCAGGTGTCATCTGTTACCTATCTAATAGAATTATAGAAGTCACAGTATCCGTTAGAGTCATAGAATTCATCTGCGTCACTTCAGTATAATTCGCGCTTGCCACATATCGATCTGTGTCAATACACGCAGGATTGTTATACAGCTTGTCTCGCAACATCTTCATCATGGTTAGCTTACCCATTACCGCATCACGAATGTTTGGATCGATGTTCTCAAAACCTTTCGATAGCTTCATAGGTTCAATGAATAAATCATTATCGCTTAATGAAATACTCCGGGAACTATGTCTCTTAATTGATTGACATATTTTTTGTCCATCTAACACACCAACAGACACGTCCGTTAACCCAGACATCCCTTTATTAAATCGATAGAATATAATCCACTTAGGTCTGTTAAACATTTGTTCGCACCGCGCAATAAACGCAGTCATTTTTGTATCCCTATCGGCACAGAACTTTTTGACGCTTTCGATCTTATGCAAGATGTGGTCTGGCGTTGATACCTTCTGTACCGATCCATAGAATGATTGCATTAGCCATTCAACAACATTCGGTGGCGTCGGTGGTAAATCTTCGTGAGGTTTATCTTTAGAAAAGTTATACGCTATAGTTTCTAACAGTGTATTCATTCTACTTTTAGCATATTTAACTGCATCTTTCAGAGTCCTGTTTGCGTCTTTGCTTGGATTGGATAGTGCTTGCATTAAATAGCGACTATTCTTTGTAGCAACCAAGTCAGTCGTAACAGATAGGTGCGATATCTGAGGGTTATCAAACTTTACAACTTGCACCGATCCGTTTTGCATGAACGTAATGCAAATCACGTTTATGCCGTTTTGCAAACCCATAACTAAGTGTTTGACTTTTGGATCGTTTTGGTTAGTAAAGTAATCATTCACGACTAACTCGCGATCAGACAGGCCACCGCATAATTG
>CAISKC010000271.1 GCA_903885895.1 uncultured Legionella sp. | reverse complement strand
ACGTCCCATGTTTTAGTTTTGTTATAGGGTTTAGGATAAATTGACCAAAACTGTTCAAATTTTTGCGATAACATAACTAAACAAACATTATTAATTACTGAGTTATGAGGTGTGTCGGCCTGATGGTTTTTTATCGTGTCTTCCTTTGGTGGCGTATGTTCTGCATGATACGATACTAATGAGTTTAAGTATGTGCGATTCCGTTCGTCTTCAGGTATCGCCTTCATGTCGGCCTTGTTTTGGGCAGAATCATACGTTTCAGCTAAAAGACATTTTAAAATTAAATGTTTCTCGGTAGATTAAATAGCTACGAGGCCCGCTCTTTCTAGCGCTTTTACAGCACGACGTACTTGTTGTTGACTAGGAGCACCTGTTTTAACACCGGCTATGGGTGCGACATACAGTATTTCACGTAACGATTGATAGCTGATCCTACGCTTGATCCCTACAATATAGGTTTTTCTGTCCATGTATGGACGAATCCCCATTAGGTAAGTAATGCGCTGAATCCAAGGTAACTCCATCAGCGCGCTTAATTCATAAGTGTTGACGAATAGAAAGTTCATTTTTTTGTCTTAAGTGGCGATTAAAAAACATTAGAAGTTTGGCTCTGTTGAGCGCACCAGGTATGAATGTTTGTAACATCCCACGCTAGAGTAATATCATTGAGTTTGAATGGTTTAGGAAATTTTCCGGCCATCCACCATCTACGAAGAGTTGAGCGACTTCGTCCAAGTAGTATTTCAAGATCTCTGATGAAATAGAATTTCTTTGTGAGGAGCGTAGCATTAGCTTGATGATTGTTCATGATCATTTCCTTATTTGAAGTTGAATAAGGTTATTCTGATCGCTCCGTCGTTCAGTCTTTTACATAACCTTAATGGTTATCATGCCGAATAAAATAAGTACGGTCAATAGATTTTGGTAGCATTTTTGAGTTGTTTTTAGGATAGATTGGAACTGAGGTTGTCACAGAATTTAAGAAATTCAGCCGATTTGTTGATCGCTTTAATATTGAAAAGTGTAGCCGGATGTGTAGCCAAGAAAATAATTTAGTAATTTGAAAATTTCCGCTTGCTGACACGCGCGGCTCTGTGTATGGTTTTGAACTGGTCGGGACGGGAGGATTTGAACCTCCGACCACTAGCACCCCATGCTAGTACGCTACCAGGCTGCGCTACGCCCCGAGACCAGAGATGATAACACAAGCGGTTGGGCTTGTTAATAACCGACAGGCACTCTCTATGGCAAAACTGCTATTTTTTGCTCTTGCACCCAGTTTTCAATTTGCCATTTCAAGATGGGTAGACTAACCATGCCATTTTTTAAGACTTGCTCGTGAAATTGGCGAATGTCAAAATGGGTTCCTAATTGTGCTTGCGCCAATTGTCGTAATGTTATAATTTCATTTTTTCCTAACATATAAGCAGTGGCCTGCCCTGGAAGCATGATGTAACGGTCTACTTCGCCTTCAATAATATTCTCATCCAACGCCGTATGTTTTTTTAAATAATCGATGGCTTGCTCACGTCGCCAATGCATAGCATGGATACCCGTGTCTACCACCAAGCGCGCTGCGCGCAATGCTTCATTGGAAAGCATACCTAAACGCGAAATATCATCTTGATATAAACCCATTTCATCAGCAAGACGCTCCACATACAAAGCCCAGCCCTCACCAAAGCCCGCATTAAACAAATAGCGGTTGACAATTGGTAAGGCTTTATTTTCATATTGCAGGGCAATTTGAAAATGATGCCCTGGTATTAACTCATGAAATAAAGTGGCCTCTTGGTCAATACGACTCCGCGTCTCTGGCTTGTAAGTATTGATGTAGAATATACCAGGCTGTGTGCCCGCATCATTAGGAGGATAGTACTCACCTGATGCACCTGTTTTTGCTCTATAGCTAGGATAAGGTTTAATAATTCCCTCAGTTTTAGGCATAGCTACAAACCAGTCTGGCACTTTTTCTTTTACTCTCGCCAGCGCTGCGAAATTATAATTCAAGATATCTTGTTCGGTCTTAAAATAATGTAGTCCTTCATCATTGGCTCGCTGAAAAATACCTGCCATATCTCGAATACCATATTTTCTTAATCCGATTTTAGCCACTTCTTGGGACAAGGCTTGCATCGCTTGTATGCCACGTGCATGAATATCCTCCGGCGTTAATGACAAAGTGGTTTCTTGCTTTATTTTGGCTACATAACAGGCTGCACCAGATGGCAAAGCCTGAACCCCTATTTCTGTTCTGGCAATAGGCAAATACTCTTGCTCCAAATAATCGGCATATTTTTTGAGAGCAGGATGAATGACTTTTTCAACAACATGACGAGCTTGCACTTTAAAGTGGGGATCCTTATCACGCCGAACAAAATCAAAATAAGGCGAAGCTTCAATGTCGTTATTTAAGATAATATTAAGCTGCGCTAAAACCCGCTGCACGGCAGGTTTGGGGGCCGTATAACCCAAACTCACGCCCAATTTTAAATTGGTAATTTGCGTGTCGACTACTTTATCAAAACTTTGCCAGCGCGTCAGCGCTAATTGGCGGTACGCATCGGTACCAACTGGCTGTTTCGTTGCAACAAAAGCCAAGCTATTATGCCAACCAGCCGCCGGATTAACATCCCATAGCTCTTCTCTACAAATGCGACTAGCTTGATTCGCCTCTAGGGTTTCTTTTAACAGAAGATAAGTCGTATATTGCGGAGTATCCTGTAATTCCTTGGCATTCAACTCATTCAATTCAGATAAAAAACGATCCTCTTGACGCCACCAGCGTTGATAGCCTTCTATAGAGCTATCTGTAAAACGATCAAGTGCGACGTCAGATTTACCATAAAAAAAACCCAGCTCAGGCATATAATCGAACAATTTCGTCTCATACTCTGTAGCAATCTCAGAAAATTGCTGCACCATATTTTTTTTCTCCAAAAACAACGGGTTGATACCAAAGACCTGCGTATCACACAATAAAACAAATCCGCTGAATAAGGCGAACAGAATTTTTTTTTGCAAGTACATCTAAAATACTCTCATTATGCGATGATAATAAAAATTATCCTCTATTTAACAGAAGATTGAAATGACTTTTCCTTATGGCGATCCTGTCGATCCCCGTTCCGTTGATATGGATCCGCAAAAACTATCCAAAATTGTAGCGCTATTTCGCAAACAGCAAGCGCTGGGATCTTTTCCTGGCGGACAAATGGTTGCCCGCCGTTTTGATAAAATAGTTCTCAATGAAAACGTCGGTATTGCACGTGGATACAGAGCTGGAGAATTCTCACCCGATCCATACCCAATCCATCAACGCACCCCTTTTCCTGTCTACTCTACTGGTAAACCTATCGCCGCAATTGCGATTGCTTTATTGGAAGATCGTGGTCAGATTGATATCACAGCACCCATCGCTACCTTTCTCCCTGAGTTTGCCTCACAAGGTAAAGAACAGATCACAACATTAGATGTTCTCACACATACTGCAGGGATTTTAATACCTAGTTCCTATACGCTGGCGCCTGAAAAAAAATTAGTATGGCGTACGATTGTGGAAACAGCGCCTATGTATCCGCGCGGTACCTTTGCTTATATGCCTTTAGAGTATGGTGTCATTTTAAGTGAAATAATCCAGAAGATAACTGGCAAAACATTTCCGGAATTTGTAGTGGAAGCTATTTCTAAACCATTACATCTTCCCGCATTGCAATATGGACTCGCTGATCGGCCCATGCATACCTTAGCTCACTCATATTGGTTTGGTGAAAACCCCGCAAAAATTTATGGTAGCAATATTGCAAACAATTTTGAGGAAAGCATGAATGATCAAGCATGCTTTGATTCCATGAATCCGGCTTATAACATGATTTCAGATGCAGCAAGCTTAGCCGCATTTTATGAGTTCCTCCTCAATAAAGGGAAAAGTAGCGCCGGCAATCAATTGATATCTGCGCAAACAATATTGAACTATACCAACAAAGCAGTATCTGGATGGTGGCAAACAAAGACTTGTTTTGGACATGGCGGTGTGTATTCGTCTTTGGCTTTTGGCGATCACCAAACCAAATTAGCTATCGCCATTATCACCAATGGGAACCTCAGTATGTATGATTTTTATAAGCGCTTTCTGCCATTATCTCACGGTATTCGTAAAGCATGTATTTGAGATTAGCGCTTAATATCTGCAGGGTCATCTCATTAATACAACAACTTTGTGAAAAAATACTCTTGTATATTATTTAAATACGAATAGACTGGAGTCACTCATGATTTGTTGAAGAGTAAAAATGACTATTTTAAAATTTGTTCATTACACTCTACGAGCTAAACGAGCAAGCTATGTAGACTCAATTGAATATGTCTATCATCAACAATGTATGCGTGATCTAAGAGAAACATTACAGAAAATACAAGCAGATCAGGATCGCATAAATCCAGGCAAAGGTGGTGGTGTAGGCATAGCTGCAAATCAATTACAGTATCCCTATCAACCTATATCAGATATTGATGCAAATCCTGCACCCGGATTTTATCCGCAAAACTATGTACCCCCTAATATTTATTTGGTTCATATTCGAGATGAAAGAGCAGCGCTATCGCAATGTGCCCCTTGCCCACCCACGTTTTTCATCAATCCTATACTTATTCCATCTGGTGAGACAAATGAAGCCACCACTCATTCAGGTGAAGCTTGTCTTTCTTTAGAAGGGTTTCATGGGTGTAATGTGCCACGTTACAATCACATTTATGTGTACGCCCAAAATATAGATGGACAATGGCAATCACATGAATTTACTGGCTTTGCAGCCCGGGTCCATCAACACGAAATTGATTTTGGTAACAACATAGAATATTTACTCCGACTAGCTTTTTCAACTGTAGAAATGCAACAAATAACAAATTGGCTCGCCGACCCGATTTTAGAGGAAAACTATTGGATAGTCCCCAATAAATTACAATGCGCGTCCTCTAAACCCGATATCCCCGCACTAGACCAGTGGATGAAAGCACATGCGCCTACACGCAGACATTCGTATGCCATCGATAACCAGGTTATTATCATAGGTGCTGACAATGACCTAGGCCTTGCGCTCGTAAGATACTATTTACGGAAGAAATACCGAGTTATCGCAACGCATCATCCCATACAAAGTCTAAGTCCATTAGAGATATATCAAAGAAAATATGCTTCTCATCTAACTTTACAGAGATTAGATTTGGCTTGCGGTAAAAGTATTGAAGCCTTTTCTGCAAATGTTCTGGTCAACACTGGTGACATCATCATTTACAATGAGCATATTCATAGGCATGTGGGTAGAGATAGTCAAATAGAAAAAATACATAACTCAAGTTCTATCACAATATATCTAGGTCTATTTCAATTAATCTCAACATGGTTTCCCCAATTATTGAAAAATGATGTTTTATGGGTCAATCTCAGTCATTTTTTTAGTAATGAGCCCAGCAAAATCTATACGCTTACCCAAGCACTGATTCAAAACATAGATAATACTTTTAAGATCGAATGGGAAGCGAAAACAAATCCTGAGCTACGTCCCTGTGCGATAAGTATTTATTATGAAAAAACAAGAACGGTGTACCAACTAGATACCGATACGATTGCTAGAAAAATCGTTATAGATTGTATTGAACCAGTAAAAAAATCTAAAGTATCTGGTGTATATCATTACGACAGCACTCACCAAGAGACGATAGCTTTGCGCGAAGCATCTGAAAAATCTATCCCCGTCGCAACAAAATCACCTCCGATTGCCACGGTTCCTATTGGGAGAAACTCCATATTCCCTAGAGTTCGGCCATGGGATCACCACAAAGAATGTCCAGAAAACACACTAAAAGTGCCTGGCCTAACATAAGGAAAATTGACTGTTATATCATTGATTTTTACTAGATTAGTCGCGGTTATGATCCAAAATGATTTCCGAAAGAAGGGTATATTTGCTTGTGCATAGCACAAGCAAATTAAATAAAAAATCTATCTAAGCAAACGCATTAATACAAGCCGTCATCAAAGCGCCAGGTACGATACCTAGATAAAGCAAAGATAATGCATTGGCTGAAAACAATGTCGCAGCGGTACGAGGTATAAAGATTGGGCTCTTGTCTTGTGCCTCATCAAAATACATGACCTTGATGATATAGAGATAATAATAAGAACCAATGACAGCAAAAACCAAACCTAATACTGCAACCCAAGTCAGGCTTACGTCGATTAAGGGTTTCAAGACCAACAGTTTAGCAAAAAATCCAACGGTAGGCGGCACCCCTGCCATAGAAAATAAGATGATCATCATCATGAATGCTAGCCATGGGCTGCGTTTATTCAGACCACTTAAATCTTGCACCAATTCTACTTCTAAACCTGAACGCGACATAAGAACTAATAAACCGAAAGCCCCTACTGACATCAATGAATAAATGAGCACATAAAACAATGACGCGGCATAACCCGTGGCAGTCCCTGCTACGATTCCCAACAGAGCATACCCCATATGTGAAATAGTAGAATATGCCAACAAACGTTTGATATTTTTCTGTACTATTGCCAACACGTTACCCACCACAATCGAAGCAATAGCCATCACCATGATCATAGGGTGCCATATACCGACCAAATCATGTAATGCAAACGTCAAGACCCTCACAGCTATTCCCAATGCTGCAATTTTCGGTGCTGCACTTAGAAACAACGTCACAGAAGTAGGCGCTCCATCATATACGTCAGGTGCCCACATATGAAATGGCACAGCGGCTAATTTAAAGCCAATTCCCGCTAAAATAAACACCAAGGCAAACGACAGTAATTTCTCATGTCCATGAGACTGTGCTGCAATCGCTTGTGCAATCTCATTAAAATAAAATGATCCTGTAGCACCGTACAACAACGATATGCCATATAGTAAGAACGCCGAAGCAATAGACCCAATCACAAAATACTTCATCGCTGCTTCTGAACCATTGCTATGATTACGCCAGATCGCTGTCATCGCATATAAAGGCAACGACAATAACTCTATACCCAAATATAGGGTTAAAAATGAGTAAGCCGACACCATTATCTGCATGCCCAGTAATGAAAAAAGCCCTAATACGTAATAGTCTCCCGCTGGTAATTTACGTTCATCTAGATAAGTCTTAGAGTACACAAAACTCAAAAACACAGTTAAATAGATGAATAATTTCATCACATGTGCTAAATCGTCACTGATAAATAACCCATGAAATCCCAATTGCGCGTATTGGCCTAAAAAAGAAAAGGAAGTATACGCAGCGGCACTCAAACCTACGGCAGCACATCCTAAAGCAATAGAATGAAACATGCGTTTAAAAAACAAATTCGCTAACAAAGCTAAACAAGCCGTCGTCAAAATAATGAGTTCTGGTAGTGCTAATAAAACAGTATCATTTGTTCCAATCATCATTTCATTTAACCCTTCAATTGAGTCGCTAAAAGCAAAGTATGGCTGACCGTTTGATGAATATACGTCAACCATGGTTTCGGATATACGCCCATCGCGATCACCATCAATGCTAACAGTGTGTAGGCTGCTATTTCAGTAACAGTCAGATCATTTAATGTCTCAACTTTGGCATGTACCACCGGTCCAAAAATCACGCGCTTATACATCCACAAAGTATAAGCAGCTCCAATAATCAAGGTCGTCGCTGCCCAAAAAGCGATCCAGAAACCTGCTTGGATGCTCCCCACGATCACCATGAATTCACCAATAAATCCTGACGTACCCGGTAATCCTGCATTGGCCATAGCAAACAACATCAAGAAGCTTGCAAAAATAGGCATTTGTTGAACGATACCTCCAAAATCAGAGATATTTCGCGTATGCATTCGCTCGTATATAAACCCTACTCCAGCAAACATCCCCGCGGATATGAAGGCATGTGAGATCATCACTACAATCGCACCTTCCATAATCAAACCTGCCGCTGCCAAATCTGCATGCTTGGTAACAGCATACATTGCAAAGCAACCTAAGGTTACAAATCCCATATGTGAAATTGAAGAATAAGCGATCAAACGCTTCATATCTTCTTGAATCACAGCTATTAATCCAACATACACTACTGCAATCAACGACAACACCAACATAATATTCGCATAATGACGACAAGCATCTGGGACGATAGGCAAGGCAAAACGGATAAATCCGTACGCACCTAATTTCAATAAAATTGCAGCCAGTACAATAGAACCACCAGCTGGTGCTTCAGTATGAGCATCAGGTAACCAAGTATGTACTGGAAACATTGGGATTTTAATGGCGAAACCCAAAAAGAACGCAATAAAGATAAGCGTTTGGGCCGTCATGTTTAATCGTACTGCATAAAGTGTTTCAATATTGAAAGAACTCGGTCCATATCCTAAATATAAGAAAGCGGCCAACATCAAGACTGACCCTAAAAAGGTATATAGGAAAAATTTAATCGCAGCGTATACTCGATTATCCGAACCCCAAATTCCAATAATCAAATACATGGGAATCAAAGTTGCTTCCCAAAAAACATAAAATAAAATGGCATCGGTTGCAGCAAATACGCCCACCAAAAACCCTTGCATAATTAGGAATGCTGCAAAATATTGTGCCACACGTTTTTTGATGCTTGACCAAGTTGCTAACACAACCACGAGATTGGTAAAAACGCTCAAGACAATCATTAATAAAGCTAAACCATCTACACCCAAACTGTAACGGATCCCAAAAGCTGGCATCCAAGGCAGGTCTTCCGTAAATTGCATAGCATAGGTACTAGCATCAAACGCTCTCAATAGCGGAATGCACATCCCAAGTGTTAATAGCACCGTTAATAAAGTCAACCATCGCGACAGTTGCGGACGTTGATCCGAACCCACTGCCAATACCAAAATCCCAGAGATAATTGGGATCCAAATCAATTCACTCAGTATATGCTGCATAGACGACACGCCCTAACCCATTAAAAACCAAAATAAAAACCCAAATACGCCACCTATCATGATCATGACGTAGTGGTATAAATAACCATCTTGTATACCCCTGGATTGCGTCGCAAACCACCGCACCATTCTTCCGCTGCCGTTTACGATTGCACCATCAATCAACATTTGATCCCCTGCACGATAAAACAAGCGTCCAAGAAATTTAGAACCATTTATTAAGACATGTTCATTAAACCAATCAAAACCATATTTATTCACTAGAATGCAATATATCCATCGAAAACGGTTTGCAAACCAAGCAGGAGCATTAGGATAAACCAAGTAAAAGGCTGCCGCTAAAACAATACCAGCCATCGTTAACCAAAATACAGGAGATATTACCGAATGCGCCAATGCTACCAACGGTGAATGAATTTCTTCAGCAATAGGACGTAATCCTGGATGGATCGGAAGTACTTGCACTGCATCAGACAATATACTCGAATGGCTTAATATCATCGGTTCATATAAGACATAACCGAGCATGACAGATGGAATCGCCAACAGAACCAAAGGTAGTCCAATTACCCATGGCGATTCATGCACATGCGCATACGTTTTGCTGTCCATCCGCGGTTGACCGTGAAACACCATAAAAAACGAACGGAAAGAATAGAGAGCTGTCACGAATGCGCCTAATAACACGCACCAATAAGCATAACCTGCACCCGGTAAATGCGAGAATTGCGCTACTTCAATGATCGTATCTTTGGAAAAGAATCCAGAAAACGGTGGTACCGCGCATAATGCTAAACTTCCGATAACAAACGTGTAATAAGTCAAAGGCATCTTCGTGCGTAACCCACCCATTTTACGCATATCTTGTTCATGATGCATGCCCATAATGACCGAACCAGCACCCAAAAACAACAACGCTTTAAAACAAGCATGTGTCATCAAATGAAATATACCAGCAGAGTAAGCGGAGGCCCCCATGGCAACCATCATGTACCCCAACTGCGATAAGGTAGAGTAAGCCACTACGCGTTTGATATCATTCATCACTAAGGCCAAAATGCCCGTAAACAAGGCACCCGTCGCACCAATCACTAAGACAACGTTTAATGCTGTATCTGATAGTTCCATCACAGGCGAAATTCTTGCCACCATAAACACGCCCGCAGTCACCATCGTCGCGGCATGAATCAGCGCAGAAATCGGCGTCGGGCCTTCCATAGATTCTGGTAACCATACATGGAGCGGAACTTGAGCTGATTTTCCCATTGCCCCTACAAACAACAGTAAACAAATAACAGTCACCAATGACCAAGCATGTCCTGAGAACAAGGTGATTTGTTGTGCAGCAAGGATATGCGCTTGTTGAAAAACACTATGATAGTCAAGAGTACCTGCATAAGCCAAGATCAAACCAATCCCTAAAATAAATCCAAAATCACCAATACGATTTACAAGAAATGCCTTCAAGCTGCCTTGATTTGCAGATTCCTTTTCATACCAAAATCCAATCAGCAAATAAGAGACCAAACCAACGCCTTCCCAGCCAAAAAACAGTTGCAGAAAATTATTGGCCGTAACCAGCATCAACATCATAAATGTGAATAAAGAAATATAACTGAAAAAACGTTGGTAACCCGCATCATCCGCCATATAACCAACACTATATACATGCACTAAAAACGAGACGAACGTCACAGTGACCAACATAACTGCCGTCAAAGAGTCCACTAAAAATCCGATATGAAATGCATACGGAAAAATACCTTCACCGCTTGCCCATGTGTATAAATTAACATTCAATGCAGCTTCATGCATAAAAATAACGCTATAAGCAACATAGACAGATAATACAAATGCGGACCCAACGCCCAAAATTGTAATACTGTGCGCCCCAATGCGTCCAATTTGCTTACGGAAAAATCCCGCTATCACTGCGCCAATCAATGGTGCGAAAACAATCAACAAACAACACGTCAACATACTCACATTCTTATCCTTTTAAGTGATTCATTTGCGCCACACTAATATTACCGCGGTTACGGTATAAGAGCATCACAATGGCCAAACCTATCGCGGCTTCTGCAGCTGCAACTGTTAATATAAAAAAGACAAAAACTTCTCCTGCTGTCTCAGAAAACTGATGAGAAAACGCAACCAAATTAGTATTCACGGCTAAGAGCAACAACTCAATACAGACCATCAACAGGATTACATTCCGGCGATGCACCAGCACACCAAATAAGCCAAGACCAAATATAATGGCTGACAAAATGACATAATAAGACGTAGGTATCATGATTTATTCCTTCCTAGGTTCTGCTTTCATCGCAACCAACGTAATGCGATCTTCACGGCGGACCATCAATTGGTCAAGAATATTTTGACGCTTAGCCGTCGATGATATGGTCCGGTGTGCTAAAGTAACCGCAGCAATAATAGCCACCAATAAAATAACAGCGGCAATTTCAAAGGGCAAAACGTACTGGGTATACAACACCATACCTATGGCTTGTGTATCTGATAAAACTTTATGACCGATTTGCCCGCTCGTCCCAAACCCACCAAAACTTGGCAAAGCAATATATAATAACCCCACTAAAGCAGCTACGATCAGTAAACCCAAAGGCAGGTAGCGTAACATTTTTGTCTGCATCGACTCCACATCAATATTGACCATCATGACTACAAATAAAAATAGCGTCATGACAGCGCCAACATATACCAACACCAGTATTAAAGCTAAAAACTCTGCATTGAGCAGCAACCACAATACTGAACTGGTAAAAAAGCCAAACACCAAAAACAAAACACTGCGTACAGGATTAGATTGGGTCACAATCATCACCGCTGCTAGCACCGTTAACCCGGCGAAACAATAAAATATAATTTGTTGCAAATCCATCATATCCCCAATTACTGTACTATCGATACGGTGCGTCTTGTGCCCGATCAGCCGCCAATTTTTCTTCCAACAAATCCCCAATCGCTAACAGCTTTTCTTTAGTCAGAATATTTTGCCCACGCTCTGTCATGTGAACATGCTGAATCGGTGTGACGACGATCGAATCTACTGGGCAAGATTCTTCGCATAAGCCACAACTGATGCATTTAAAAGCATCCACATCGTAACGTGTTGTACGACGCGAGCCATCTTCACGTGGCTCAGATTCAATCGTAATCGCCAACGCTGGACAAACTGCTTCACATAATTTACAAGCAATACAACGCTCTTCCCCGTTCGGGTACCGTCGTAATGCCAACATACCCCGAAACCGATGAGAGGTAGGAGTTTGCTCCTCCGGAAATTGTATGGTGATTTTTTTCTTAAAAAAATACCGACCAGTCACAAGTAGACCGCGAAACAAGTCAATCAGTAAGTAACTACGAATATAATGCTTGATATATCGAACCATTTTTTTCATGCAAATTCTCGCTAAAACCAAGGCTTTACTTTCATTAACACCATGAAAGCTGTCACAAGGACCCAAACAATTGTCACTGGAATCAATACTTTCCAACCCAAGCGCATCAGCTGATCATACCGATATCGCGGGAAAGTCGCTCTTATCCACAAATAAAAGAATAAGAAAAAAGAAATTTTTAGTAATAACCATACAATCCCAGGGATAAAGAAAAACATACTTTCTAAAAATGGAATCCCTTCAAATGGCGACAACCATCCACCTAAAAATAACAATGATAATACGGTTGAAATCAAAATCATACTGGCATATTCAGCCAGAAATATTATACCAAACCCAATCGCTGAATACTCCACATGGAATCCAGCAACAATTTCGGATTCACCTTCGGCCAAATCGAAAGGCGCACGATTCGTCTCTGCGACACCAGCAATCCAAAATATGACGAACAACGGTAACAATGGCACACACCACCAATGTAAGACCCCACCATGCTGCGACATCACAATTTCGCTCAGATTCATGCTATTTGCCGCAAGAAGTACACCCACAAAAGCAAACCCCATGGCAATTTCATAAGAAATGGTTTGCGCTGCAGAGCGCATAGCACCCAACATAGCGTATTTAGAATTGGATGACCAACCTGCAATCAAAATACCATAGACACCTAGTGAACTTAGAGCAAATAGAAATAAAACTCCCGCATTAATATTAGCAAGTACCAAACCTTGGTCGAATGGAATGACAGCCCAGCCCACCAGAGCAGGAACCAAAGCAAAAACAGGTGCAATTCGAAACAAGTAGCGATTTGATTGTGTCGGAATAATAACTTCCTTGCGTATCATTTTAAGCAAATCCGCAAAGGGTTGCAGCAATCCACGAAAGCCGACTCGGTTTGGCCCAATACGACACTGCATGTAGCCAAGTACTTTGCGTTCCACAAAAGTCAAATACGCCACGGTCAACAACAATGGCAATACAATCACCAGAATTTTAATCACAACCCAAAGCAATATACTGATATCATGTAACATATAACTACCTATTTTATCGTTATTGCGCCAAACGCTGATCCCAAATCAATCGTTTCCAACATACCATTGGCAACCCATACTGTCTCTTCAGCAACCCGATCATCACTAATCAAGGGCAATGTTACTCCAATATCACCTTGAGATACAGTAGCCATATCGCCCAAATTCAACCGCTTTATCGTTGCAGAGTGCACTCGCACACATGCTGCATCTGCTGCACCGCAAGCTTGCAAAGCCTCTGCATGTCGAACCAGCATATCACTGCGATACAAAGACCATTCCCCAACGCGTACCAAGTCTTGTGTCGCCTCAGGTAACGCATCCGGATAAAAACAACCTGATTGCACATCATGCCGAACTGCGTGATGCTGTTGCACTTCCTGCAATACTTCTTGACTAGATAAATAATCAAAACCAGAACAATGAAGATGATTGGCCAAAACGCGCAGCACTTTCCATGCAGGTCGCGCTTCGCCATGAGGACTCACAGCACCTGTAAATGTTTGCCAAGTACCATCGATATTAACATAAGTACCAGACGTTTCTGCATAAGCAGCAATAGGCAAAATCACATCGGCATAATCATCAAACGATTCTGATTCAAACGCAGATAGCACTATCACATGCTCGGCCGCCAACATAGCTCTGCGTGCAAGAAATGGATTAGCGCAATCAAATTCAGGTTGTACGCCTAACAATAAATACCCTTTCATCTTTGCTGCCAAGGCCGCTTGCACATCCAAACCAGGTTTCTCTATAAGTTTACCTACCACAGTACGATGCGGCAAAAGTCCTGCTAATGTGGCACCGGCTGCATTGGATCCAGTAGTTAAACCCAGTATCTTCGCCCCACTATATTTCACCAACGCGGCCAACAAACTGCGAATCAGCGCTGCTTGAGGATGATTTTCACACACGGCACCACTCACAATCACGGCACCTGGTTGACACAGCTCTAGTGCGAACAGCTTACTCTGTTTCGTTGCTTTTAAACCCAATGTCAATGCTTGCTCTTGTTCGAGTAAATCAGATTTTTTCTTCACCAAAGAAATTAAAATCAATGCCAATTGCATGGGCAAATCTTGTGGTGACACAACCAGTTTTTCTTGTAAATTAAAATGATAGGTATAATCCATCACATTCAATGCGCAAATCGACGCTCCATTATTATCTGCTTTGCGTAGTCTTATCCCTAGCAAAGGCGCTTCTCGATCCACGTTACAACCCACAACAAAAATATGCTGCTGTTTCTCAAGTTCAGCGTACGATAAGGTATTCTCCGGCATCAGAGTTTGCAAATCTTGGTCGCGGAAATCCGTTTGTTGCAAGCGATGATCGATGTTTTGCACGCCTAAAGCTCGCAACATTTTTTGAAACAAATATCCTTCTTCTAACGTGGAAGAAGGTGATGCAAATGCTGCAAATGATTCACTGCCGTACTGCTCAATAATGTGGTGCATACTTTTGGCAGCAAAGTCCAAAGCAGTTTGCCAATCTACATATTCCCAAACCCCATTACGCTTAATTTTAGGACGTGCTGCGCGGGCTTGATTTTGCAAACCAAGATAAGAGAACCGATCTCGATCCGATAACCATGTTTCATTAATAGATTCCTGTTCTTTAGGAATCACGCGCATCAAGCGATCCCGTCTCGTATGGAGATAGACATGCGAACCTAAACAATCATGCGGCGCAATACTAGGTACTTGTGTCATTTCCCATGGACGTGCCGTAAAACGATATGGCTTAGACGTCAACGCGCCTACTGGGCATAAATCAATAATATTGCCAGACACTTCAGAGCTCATGCTATGTGCTACATAAGTACTAATTTGCAGCTTCTCTCCTCGGTTAATACATCCTAACTCCGGCAACCCCGCAACTTCTTCTCCAAATCGAACACAGCGTGTACATTGTATGCAACGTGTCATCTCAGTGGCTATCAGTGACCCCAAATCATCATCTGCCACAGCTCGTTTATTTTCTTCAAATATCGAACGATCTTGACCAAAACCCATCGCAACATCTTGCAATTCGCATTCACCACCTTGGTCGCAAATAGGGCAATCCAAAGGATGATTAATCAACAAAAACTCCATCACGGCTTTTTGCGACTGAAGCGCCGCTGGAGAACGGGTGAAAATCTTCATCCCGTCATTCACAGGAGTCGCACATGCAGGAACGGTTTTGCGATTTTTTTCTACTTCCACCAAACACATTCTACAATTTGCAGCAACGGATAATTTTTTATGGTAACAAAAACGTGGGATATGGATCCCAGCTTCATCGGCAACCTCTATGATCATTTTGCCATTTTCGACTTCAAATGTTTTGCCATCAATTTCAATCTTAGCCATCATTACCCTTTCTTTATAAAAGCGTCAAATTCATGATAAAAATGTTTCACAAAACTTTGTACTGGCCAAGCTGCCGCTTCGCCCAATGCACAAATGGTGCGCCCTTCAATCCCATCTGCAACATGAACCAAACGCTCAATATCGCCTGGCTCACCATGCCCAGATTTTATCCGATGCAACAAACGCACCAGCCAACCTGTACCCTCTCTACATGGTGTACACTGTCCACATGATTCATCCATATAAAACTCTGATAACCGGTATAAGGTCTCAACCATACAAGTAGTATCATCCATCACAATCACAGCGCCAGATCCCAAACCAGATCCCGCTTTTTGCACACTGTCGTAGTCCATATCCAATGTCATCATGACGTCACCCGGCAGAACTGGCATAGAGGATCCACCAGGAATCACTGCTTTGAGGCGTCGCCCTTTACGTAATCCACCTGCTAATTCTAATAATGTCTTAAATGGTGTACCCAAAGGTATCTCAAAATTACCTGGGTTATTAACGTGCCCACTCACTGAAAAACATTTGGTACCGCCATTATTTGGTTTACCTAATTCTAAAAACCATTCCCCACCCTTTTCCAAAATAACCGGCACAGAGGCAAATGTTTCGGTATTGTTGATCGTAGTAGGTCTGCCGTATAAGCCAAAATTCGCCGGAAAAGGAGGTTTGAATCTAGGTTGTCCTTTTTTGCCTTCTAAAGAATTGAGTAAGGCTGTCTCTTCTCCGCAGATATACGCTCCGGCACCTAAATGGTTGTAAAGATCGAAGTCGAAACCTGATTTGCAAATATTTTTGCCCAATAACCCAGCATCATAGGCTTCAGCTAAAGCAGCTTCCATGCGTTCAAATGGTTCCCAGAATTCTCCACGAATATAATTGTACCCCACCGCAGCACCCATGGTATAAGCCGCTATCGCCATTCCTTCAATCAATTGATGTGGATTGTAACGTAAAATATCACGGTCTTTACAAGTGCCTGGTTCGCCTTCATCGGAATTACATACCACATATTTTTGGCCCGGAGCATCCCGATTAATAAAACTCCATTTTAAACCAGTAGGAAACCCTGCACCACCGCGCCCGCGTAATGATGACAATTTAAGCATTTCAATGATTTCTCTGGGCGGTGTTTGTTCGCGCAAAATGCGCTGCCAAGCTTGGTATCCTCCGACACTTTTATAGGCGTCCAAAGTCCAAGGCTTATCAAGATGAAAAGTACGATAACAAACTTGATTCAATTCAACCATGACAACAAACGCCCCTCTATTTATGTTCTTCTAAAATCTCATCCACACCGGATGGGGTTAAATGTTCATGATAGGTTTTACCAATTTGCATCATAGGCGCATTCACACAAGCACCCAAGCACTCCACAGAACGTAAAGTAAATCGTTTATCGGTGGTGGTTTCACCTGCTTTAATTTTCAATTTCTTTTCTAAATGCTTCATTATCTGTGCCGAACCGCTTAATTGACATGAAATATTGGTACATACAGAAATCACATGTTTACCTACTGGTGCGCGTTCATACATCGTATAAAAATTGGCAACTTCAAACACAGCTATCGGTGCCATATTCAAATAATGCGCCAAAGCTATCATCGCTTCATCGGTCAGATAACCTTGTTCTTCTTGAATCGCCATCAATGCACCCATCACGGCAGATTGTTTCTGATCTGCTGGGTATTTGGCGATCCAATGATTAATTTTTTCCAACCCTGTAGCACTTACATGCGCCTGCAGAGCAGTTACTAAACCAGACATTTCAACCTCGTTATCATCTGTCTATTTCCCCAAACACAATATCTTGACTGGCCAAAATTGCCACGCCGTCAGCCAACATGTGGCCTCGTACTATTTCATCAAAACTGGATAAATGCGCAAAGCCTGGCGCACGAATTTTCAAACGATATGGTTTATTGGCACCATCTGATACTAAATAAATACCAAACTCACCTTTCGGTGCCTCCACAGCAGCATATACCTCACCTGCTGGCAAACAAAACCCTTCTGTATACAATTTAAAATGATGGATCAGTGCTTCCATATCTTCTTTCATTTCCACCCGTGTTGGAGGCGAAAGCTTATGATCATCTACTTTGATCGGACCAGGGTGCTCACGCAACCAGGCCACACATTGCCGAATAATACGGTTAGACTGCCGCATTTCTTCTACACGTACCAAATAACGATCATAACAATCTCCTGTCTTACCAACAGGAATATCAAAATCGACAAGATCATACGCAGCGTAGGGTTGTTTTTT